>NZUF01000022.1 GCA_002696995.1 Flammeovirgaceae bacterium
AAATATATTCTCATTTTTTGCTTGCATTAAAGAGTTTCTCTTTCTCATTATTAGAAAGACTTTTATAACCACTATCAGATATTTTATCAAGTATTTTATCTATTTCATCTTGTGAAATATCATTCTTTATTTCATTCGTTTTTTCCTCTTTAGAAATAACTTCTTTTTTATTTTTATTAAAAATATTTAAAATATCAATTATACCTTTTCCCATATTTACTCCATTTTGAAGTTGTCTAATATAAAGGTATCCCATTAAAGCTCCACCAAGGTGCGCAATTTCTCCCCCGGCATTGCTTCCTGTGACATCAAAAAAAGATAATAGCACATAAAAGAGTGAAATATATTTTATTCTAACAGGCCCTAAAAACAAGAGGTAAAAAGTGTAATTTGGAAGTAATGTAGCAGATCCTACAACAACACTAAAAACTCCTGCAGATGCTCCTAACATTAATGACTCAGAAACTCTATTATCATAATATGGTATAATATTAAATAGTGCCATATATGATAATCCACCAATAATACCACCAATAATATAAAGAGATATTACTGCGTTATTACCAATATTTTCATGAATGATTTTCCCAAACCAGTAGAGAAACAACATATTCCACAAGATATGCATGAAGTTCATATGAAGAAAAAAGTAGGTTATAAGAGACCATGGTTGAAAAATAAAAACCTTTAAAGACGCAGGAAGCATTAACTTATTTAAGAATAAATTAAATAATTCACCAAATCCCGATAAGGTTATGAAAACTTCAAGAATACTCATTGAAACAAAAACAATAACATTTATTAAAATGATCTTGATCAGGCCATTATTTTCCTTATTCCATGCGTTTTTAAAATCTTCAATTATAAAGTTTGCCATAATCAGTAGTAAGTTCCATACTTATTTTTCCAATACCTTAATATAATATAACCAATTAGCATCCCACCTAAATGAGCTAAGTGTGCCACATTATCCCCAGGCATTCTATTAAATTCACTCCATATCTCGTATAAACCATATACAAGAACTAGGTACTTCGCCTTTATAGGAATAGGTGGTATTAGAAGCATTAACTGCATATTGGGGAAAAGCATAGCAAAGGCAAGTAATATCCCAAAAACAGCTCCTGATGCTCCTACCATAGGGACATCATTATTGCTCCGTAGTATTGTATTTGTAATGTCTATACTTTCTTTAATATATCCCTCATCACTTGGGTTATCAGTGTATCCACTGATGAAGTCATATAATTGATTATAATATTCTTTTGAATTATCTAGTATAAATTTCCTAAAAGAATCAGGATTAGGATTGTTTTGATAGCTTCTGACCTCTACCTCAAGGGAATAGTTTTCATAAAAGTTTACACCAGAGTATAATATACCAGCACCTATTCCTGTTATAAGATAGAAGGTGAAAAATTTTCTAGAACCCCATACTTTCTCTAGTATAGGAGCAAAAACTATTACCGCGAACATATTACTGAAAAGATGACCAAATCCAGCATGAATCCACATATAGGTTAAGAACTGATATGGCTTAAAATTATCAGATAATATATATCTGAGACCAAATTCTTCTATAATGTAACCACCTGTTAACAGGAAGATTACTCCATTAATTATTAGTATATTTTTTGCTGCTGGAGTAAGATTGAACATTAAAATAAATTTTCTACTTTATCAATACCTAATTCTATATAATTTTGTTTCCCATCAGGAGAATATTTTGGATTTTCACAAGCAAATAACCTATCAATTATCAGATTCATTTCAGTTTGTGATAAATTTCTACTATTTGTTATTCTAGCTTTCTTAGAAAAAGATTTTAGGATAATATCTTTTTTTTGAGACTTTAGATCCAAATTATTATTTTTTACCTCCTCAACAAAACCTTCGATAATTTCTTTTTCATTAATATCATCTAGACCACTAGGTATCCCATTAATTACAATAGAATTCTTTCCAAAAATATCAATACTGAAACCTATGGATCTAATATCTTCAATGATATCTTCAATGATTTTAAAGTCAGAAGAATTAAATTCTATATACTGAGGAAATAAACTCTGTTGAGTATTNGAATAATTANTTAAACTATTTTTNTGNTATTTTTCNAAGAGAATTCTCTGTTGACAATTTTTATGATTAAATATTAATAGTTTTTCTCCTAGTTGTTTAAATATAAAATTTTCTAGGAANTGGACAGGTTTNTTNTCATTTTCAATAGAGTCTTTNTTTTCAAAAAGGAGTNTATCNGCATTTTCAATTTTAACATTTTCAAAAATTTTATNCCAATCTTTTCTTTTCTCTGAATACACAGATCTTTTATTTTGAGATGATGTTATTTCTGACTCTAAAAAANTTATGTTTTTTGTNAAATTTACATCAGCATCAAAATNTANNCTAGGAGATACATTAAATTTTTCTAANGATTTTTTTACNGAAGATTTAACTAGATTATAAATTAACTTCTCATCTTCAAATTTTATTTCTGTTTTTGTNGGATGAATATTNATNTCNANNAAATCNGTATTTATACTAATNAAAANAACATAAAAGGGAAATTTNTTATCTTCAATNAGNCCTTCATAACTATTTATAATNGCATGATTTAAATAACCATTTCTAATAAATCNATTATTTACNTAAATATACTGTTCNCCNCTTGTCTTCTTAGTATTTTCAGGTTTTCCTATNTAACCTTCTATTGATATACCACCATANTTCTCNTCNCATGATATCAGGTTATTTTCATANTTTNTTTTAAAAATTGATACTAGTCTTTTNTTAAGATTNGAACTTTTAAGGTTATATACTTCGNCCTCTTCATTNATAAGANTAAAATTTANANTNTAATTTGCAATAGCACANCTTATAAACTCTTCAATTATATGTCTAAGCTCAACATTATTAGANTTNAAAAAATTTCTTCTAGCAGGNACANTATAAAATAAATTTTTACATGTAATGCTNGTACCTACCTGAAAGTTTATCTCTTTTCTTTCANTTACTNTAGAATCTTTTAANNTAACTTGATGNCCAGTTTTATTATTTATANNTTTNGTTTTTAATACTACTTCNGANACTGCNGNAATAGANGCTAGGGCCTCACCTCTAAANCCCATTGTCTTAACTTTAAATAGATCNTCNGTTTTTTCTANTTTNGAAGTTGCGTGTCTATTAAAACAATTNATAGAATCTTCTTTAGACATTCCTAACCCATCATCTATTACNGATATNGATTGTTTTCCAGCATCTTTTATAATNATCTTAATGTTTTTTGCTTTTGCGTCAATACTATTTTCAACTAATTCTTTTATTATGGAAGAGGGNCTCTGNATTACTTCNCCAGCTGCAATTTGATTTGCTACNGATTTAGGTAGTTGATTTATAATATTCATCTTATTTCTTNGTCCACTTCTTNAAAAGGAACCATAAAGGTATTAAAATGATAAAAATAAAAATTTTATTTCCTAAATAAAGCCANCCAAANATTAAAAAAGATAAAATGAAAGCNATAATTAACTGAAGTNTTGATGTNNTNATCTGGNTTTGGTTTCTGTTTCTTTTAAAATATTTTTTNTTTGTATTTTTNGATTCNGATACTCTCTGATATAACTCGTCNTTGATNGGNTCAAAGTGTCTTGGAGCAAATTTAAATCTTCTNTTATTTGGAAGTTTAANAAATGAAGGAAGTCTCATNTTTTATAAAAATCATATTAAATAATACATAAAGATAGATTGAAAAATTGTTAATTTAGTAATACTTATTTTATAAGCAAGTAATTNGGTTTTTCTATATTACTAATAATGTAATTTAATCTTTATATGAAGATTGGTATTGTCTGTTATCCTACATTTGGTGGTAGTGGTGTTGTCGCAACTGAACTAGGTAAAGCTTTATCTGAAAAAGGAAATACTGTCCATTTTATATCATATGCTCAGCCTGCAAGATTAAATATATTCAGTGATAATCTGTTTTATCATGAGGTATCTATTAAGAATTACCCTTTATTTGAATACCCTCCTTATGAGACTTCACTAACTAGCAAACTTGTTGAGATAGTAAAATTTGAGAAGTTAGATTTAATTCATGTTCACTATGCCATTCCTCATGCATCTTCTGCTTTACTAGCTAAGGATATTTTAAAGACAATGGGAATAGATATCCCAGTCATAACCACATTACATGGAACAGATATTACATTAGTTGGAAAAGACCCCTCATGTAAACCGGTTATAAATTTTTCAATTAATAATTCAGATGGAGTTACTGCTGTTTCAAATAGTCTAAGAAAAGACACTATAGATATATTTAATATTGAAAAAAAGATTAAGGTGATACCTAACTTTATAGATATTGATAAATACGCAATTGTTAAAAGAAATTCATATCGTGGTAATTTGTGTCAGAATGGAGAAAAATTATTAGTACATACTTCAAATTTCAGGAAAGTTAAAAGAATCCAAGATGTGATAAATATCTTCTGTAAGATAAATCAAGAAATCCCTTCTAAGCTCATAATGGTTGGAGATGGACCTCAGAGAGCTAACATAGAATCTTTGACAAGATCTCTATGCTCACTTAGAGATGTTTTATTTATAGGAAAAATTCCAGATGTTGAAAATGTTTTACACAATGCTGATCTCTTCTTACTTACTTCTGAGAAGGAGAGCTTTGGCCTTTCTGCACTGGAGGCTATGGCATCTTCAGTTCCTGTCATATCATCTAATGCAGGTGGATTGCCAGAATTAGTTGAAGATGGTAAATCTGGTTTTACTTGTGATGTTGGTGATATTGAATCTATGTCAAATAAAGCTATAACTATTCTAAATAAATCTAACCTTAAGGGTTTTAAAGAAAATGCATTTGAAAGAGCAAAAAAATTTGATGTCAATATTATTTTACCTCATTATATTAATTATTATAATGAAATATTAAGAAAATAAAGTATGCCTCATAAAAAAAAGAAGATTTATGTTTTGGATACCTCAGTGATTTTATTTTCACATGATTCAATAATGAATTTTGAGGAAAATGATATTGGTATACCTATCACAGTACTTGAAGAATTAGATCATCTCAAAAAAGGAAATGATACTATAAACTTTGAGGCAAGAGAATTTATTAGAATGATAGATGAACTCTCCTCTGATAAAATGTTAAACGACTGGATCCCTTTGAATGGTAAAACAAAAGGTAAGTTTAAGATACTTGTTAATCAGAAAACAAAAAATAATATTTTCAATGATGAAATTAATGATCATAAAATTCTAGATTCTGCTCTAAACCTTCAGAAAGAAGAAAACAATAAAGTTGTTACACTTGTTTCAAAAGATATAAACCTCAGATTAAAAGCTAAATCATTAAACTTAAAGGCAGAGGATTACTTAACAGGTAAAATAAAGAACTTAAACTCTTTAGACTTAGAAGGTCTAGTCATTGAAAATGTAAAAACGGAAGTAATTGATAAGATATATGAAAATAATATCATAGAAAAGGAATCAATTTTTCCTAGAAAAAAATTAATTGATAACAGTTATTATATTTTAAAAGACAGAAAAAAATCAGCTTTAATTTATTTTGATGATGATAAACAGACAATAAATAGAGTTGAGAAGACAGCTATAACTGGAATAAAACCAAGGAATGCTGAACAGGCATTCGCTATTCACTCCTTATTAAATGATAATGTTTCTCTGGTTTCTATTAATGGAGTGGCTGGAACAGGAAAGACATTGTTAGCTTTAGCTTCAGCTATATCTCAGAGAAGAAATTACAAGCAAATATTTGTTGCAAGGCCTATAGTTCCATTAAGCAATAAAGATATAGGGTATCTCCCTGGAGATATTAACTCTAAAATAAACCCATATATGGAACCGCTTTGGGATAATTTTAAATATATACAAAATCAATATCAAGAAACATCTAAAGAGTTTAAAGTATTAAAGAATATGATTGAATCTGAGAAGTTAATTATTCAACCTTTAGCTTATATTAGAGGTAGAAGTTTTTCAAATATTTATTTTATTATTGACGAGGCTCAAAACTTAACGCCTCATGAAATTAAGACAATAATATCTAGAGCAGGAGAAAATACAAAAATTGTATTTGCAGGTGACATAAATCAGATTGATACTCCTTACCTTGACTCTCAAAGTAATGGTTTATCATATCTTATTGATAAATTAAAAGGACAAAAATTATATTCTCATGTCACATTAAGAAAAGGCGAGAGATCAGAATTAGCTAATCTTGCTAACGATTTACTGTAGAATTTTTTTTTATATTGAATTATGATAAATAACCTAGAACAATACAAATCCCATTATAAGGATAGCATTAAGGATCCTGAAAAGTATTGGAAAAACTATTCTTCAAAATTTTTATGGAAGAAGGAACCTTCAAATATTTTGAAATGGAATTTTACAGAACCAAAAGTAAAATGGTTTGAAGATGGAGAGCTTAATATAACAGAAAATATTTTTGAAAGAAATAAAGAAAGAGGAGATGATACTGCAATTATTTGGGAACCTAATGAGCCAAGTGAAAAGAATATAACTTATACATATAATCAATTATTTGAAGAGGTGTGTTCCTTTGCTAATGTGCTCAAGAAACTAGGTGTTGAGAAAGGTGACAGAGTTATAATTTACCTTCCTATGATACCTGAAGCTGCAATTTCTATGCTTGCATGTGCAAGAATAGGTGCAGTTCATTCTGTTGTATTTGCAGGTTTTAGTGCATCATCTTTATCTGATAGGATTAATGATTGTAAGGCAAATCTAGTTATAACATCAGATGGAAATTTCAGAGGAAATAAAGTTATTCCTGTAAAAGATGTTGTTGATGAAGCTCTCGAGTCTACTACTACTATTGATCATGTATTAACTATAAAAAGAACATCTTCTCAAGTTAATATGAAATCAGATAGAGATGTTTGGTATCATGAAATTATAAAAAGTGTAGATAAAATTTGTGAGCCTGAGAAAATGAAATCTGAAGATTTATTATTTATTCTATATACCTCTGGATCTACTGGGAAACCTAAAGGAGTTGTTCATACTTGTGCGGGCTATATGATTTATTCTCAGTTTACATTTGAAAATGTTTTTCAATATGAAGATGGTGATACTTACTGGTGTACAGCTGATGTAGGTTGGATAACTGGACATAGCTATATTGTTTATGGACCTTTGTTAAGAGGTGCAAAAACAATAATGTTTGAGGGCTTACCCACTTATCCTGATGCCTCCAGGTTTTGGAAGATAATTGATAAATACAAAGTCAATCAGTTTTATACAGCTCCGACAGCTATAAGAGCTCTTCAATCATTTGGAAATAAATTTTTAGAAGGTTTTGACTTATCGTCTCTTAAGGTTATTGGTTCTGTAGGAGAACCTATAAATGAAGAAGCTTGGAATTGGTACCATGACAATATTGGTAAGAAAAAATGTCCTGTTGTCGATACTTGGTGGCAAACTGAGACAGGAGGCATTATGATATCACCTCTTCCTAATATAATAGATTGTAAGCCAACCTATGCAACTTTACCATTACCTGGGGTTCAACCAGTTTTATTGGATAATGATGGGGTTGAAATAAAAGAAAATAATATTGAGGGAAACCTTTGTATAAAGTATCCTTGGCCATCTATTTTAAGAACAACTTATGGAGACCATAAAAGATGTAAAGAAACTTATTTTTCTACATTTAAGGGTTATTATTTTACTGGGGATGGTGCAAAGCGTGATGATGATGGGATGTATAGAATTTTGGGAAGGGTAGATGATGTTATTAATGTATCTGGACATAGAATTGGAACTGCTGAAGTTGAAGATGCTATAAATCAAGATCAAGAAGTAATTGAATCTGCAGTTGTTGGTTTTCCTCATGAAATAAAGGGGCAAGGTATTTTTGGTTTTGTTATAGTAAAAGATAATTTAAAAGACTTAGACTACTTTTCTAGAATTAGAGATATGGTAACTAAACAAATTGGTCCTATAGCTAAACCTGATAAGATCCTTGTTGTGCCAGGATTACCTAAGACTAGATCAGGGAAGATTATGAGAAGAATTCTAAGGAAAATTGCTTCAAATGAATTTGATAACTTTGGAGATATTTCTACTTTATTAAACCCTGAAATTATTGATCAAATTATATCTGCTTATAAAAATTAATTTATTCTAATTTATCTTCTATCTCGTCAGGAATTTTAGTATAGCTTCTTTCTTCTCTTCTTATCATTTTTTCTAATTCTTTTTCTCCAAAATTTATCTTATTTCCACTAAAGAAAACTCTCCATATTTTTCCCTTTTTAGATTCAGAAATATATAGAGATCCATCTGGTCCTTGAGCTAATCCCATGGGTCTATAATTTGCATCTTCCATATCTACTAAAATACTTTTTCCAGCAAATCCATCTGCAAAAATTTCTAATTTTCCAGAAGGAAATCCTTCCTTAAATGGAATAAATCCAACTACATAACCAGCTTGTGGGTAAGGTACTCTATTAGTTGACCCATGAAACGCAATAAATGCACCATTTTTATATCTATTAGGAAATTGATCTCCAGTATAAAATAGTAGGTCATTAGGAGCCCAGTGTGCAGGAAGACCCATAATAGGTTTTGTGTAATTATCAGATATTTTTTTTCCATCTCCACCATACTCTGGTGCTAACATTCGTTTATTTTTAAAATGGTCATAATATGTGTAGGGCCATCCGTAGTCATCTCCATCCTCTATTCTCATAAACTCTTCTGCTGGTAATATAGTATTTTCCCATTCTGAATAATATTGAGGAGCATGATTATATAAGAAATCTCTACCATGATTAACTCCATATAAAGAATTATTTAATTTATTCCAGGTAAGACCTACAACACTTCTGATTCCTGTTGCATATCTTTTACCATCTTTTAAGGATTGTCCTAACTTGTTTTTATTAAACTTCCATATTCCTCCCAAAATGTCTAGTTGTTCACAAGGATATTCTCCTTTGACATCTTTTGTTGAGTAGGTATTTGGTTTTGTTTCCCAGTTTTCACAAGCATTTGTGGGAGCACTAAATGTAACATAGATGTTGTCTTCATCATCAAATGCTAAAGATTTTGCATTATGCCATCTTATCGGATATGGGTCAACTAAAATAATCTCTGGTTTTCCTTCGGGGATAAGTTTATTTTTTTTTAGTTTTTGTCTATAAACAACTAGCTCAGAACTAAAATAAAGATATCCATCATTTATCTTCATTTCTGTGCCAAATTTTCCATCATTTGGATAGTCACCAAACCTTTCAACTATGTCAGCCTTTCCGTCATTATCTTCATCTCTTAAGGCTACGTTACCATTTCGTCCAGTAGCTGTTCTTAATTTTACGTAGATATCTCCATTATCATTTACCGCAATATGTCTTGATGGGCCTACACCTTCCGTTACAACTAATGCCTCAAATCCTCCTGGGAGATATAATCCTCCATTTAGCTCATCTGCTTTTATATTTTTATTTATAAAAACAGGAACATTTTTCTCTTGATTTTTTGATGTACTACATCCAAATAAAATCATTAATATAAAGAAGAATTTTGCTTGATTAGATATCATGGAATTAAAATTAATATAAAAAAACTTGTGATCACCTAATCAATTTTGATTTTGAATTATTTAAGAATGTTTATATGATTGTAAATATGAATTTTATATTATTTCTCTTTTTTGTCTTTGGAAAATCTTTTCAGAATCAAAATCATACTCTAGAAAACAACTTTATCAGGGTTAATATTTCTTTTAAATTAAAGGAAGAAACAAAGAAAAAAAATATATATGATGTTGATTTTTTAGTTCAAAATAGAAGTGGTGTGCCATTATATTATGTGTCAAGATATACTAAGTTGGAAAATAAAGAGTCTCAAAATAATTTTAATATAAATCCTAATAATGATAATATAGATGATATTGATCCTATTGAATCTGGTGGACCACCACCACTTTCGTCATCAGCTTATGTTGATAGTGGGGGAGCAAAAAAAGTTGACGATACAGGTTCTTCTCAGAGAGGTGGGGGAAGAAAAATTTCTGACCAAAAAAATGATAAAGAGGAAACTGATAAAAATGATATAATAGAATTTAATTATATTTTTAGTAATGAATTATTTGAACTTTATCTTAATGAGTCAAGAACTTCAAAATTTACTTTAAACCCGTTAGAAAAACCTTTTTATTTTAAGAATAAAGAAGAATTTAGAGTAAAAGTTAAATTTGATAATTCAACTGAAAATATTATTGACATACAAAAGGGAAGTTATAACCCTGTGATATGTGTGATTCCCACTGAAGGTCTATCTCTTAAGTCAACACTTGAAACAAATAAAAAGAATGGTCTTGATGTTAATAAATTAACTTTGATTTTTTCAAAAGAAATATATTACAGTAATAAAATTAAACTTCAATTAGATAAAAACTTTCATTCATCTATAGATGAAGCAAAAGCAAAGTTCCTTGAGATGCAATCAGTACTTCAAAATAATCTAAACTAAAAATAACCCCAACCAAATGTTGAGGTTAAATGTGAACTCGGAGGGAGTCGAACCCCCAACCTCCTGGGCCGTAACCAGGTGCTCTATCCAGTTAAGCTACGAGTCCATTANCCAACAAATTTAACAATTAATAACAAGTACTATTTCTATAAACTTTACATAATATCATATTATAACATATATTTGCCGAGTAATTAAAAAACGATGAGATTTATAACTATAATTTTATTTTTTTATTTCCCATTTACGGCATTGTCTCAAGATACTGATGAGAAAAAAAATAATATAAATTTACCAGGTTATCTTAAGTTAAATTTTGGCTTTACATTTTTAGAAGACAACGATCATTCTTTACAGTCAGATATTTTTCCTTCAAGATCACTAGATGTTTTTTACTCAAAGCCCTTTTTTTTAGGGGATAATTTTTCTGTAAATCCTGGTCTTGGAATATCTAATGATAGACTCTCATTTTCAAATGATGTTACGTTATCTGAAATTACAGATGTTGATGGTATTAATCAGGTTATAGTTGATACTCTATCTTTTTCTCCTGATAAGAATTCATTGAAGGGAACATATCTTATGGTACCCGTAGATTTCAAATATTACTTAGGGTCAGGAAGTCTAGATAAAAGAAGGTTTTTTATTGGTGTTGGTGCTGAGGTTGGTTTTCTTCTTAATTCATCTACAAAGGTTAAACAGACTATTAATAATATAGCTAATACTACTAAGTCTAAAAGTGATTTTGGTTTAAATGATTTTAAATATGGGGTTTCTTTTCAAATAGGAGTTGGAAATTTTAATATCTATTATAAAAAACACTTGTCAAACTTATTTGATTCTAACTCGCTTCCTTTATATGAAAATAATAATCCAACTATAAATAAAGTTGGTATATCTTTTTCATTGTTTTAGTATTCTCTCCTTAACCTAGCAACAGGTATATTTAATTGTTCTCTGTATTTTGCAACAGTTCTTCTTGCAACTTCATAACCCTCATCTTGAAGGATTTTTTCAATTTGATCATCAGAAAGTGGAGATTTTTTATCTTCTCCTTTAACTATCTTCTTTAAATAATTTTTTACTACTCTGCTGCTAACTATTTCATCGCCTTTTTTTATAGTAGATTCAGAAAAGAAATATTTTAATGGAAAAACACCAAAGTCTGTTTGTGCAACTTTACTACTTACTATTCTACTAACCGTTGAGATATCCATATTAATGATTTCTGCAATATTTTTTAAAATCATTGGCTTTAAATCATTTTCATCTCCATCCTCGAAAAACTTTATCTGAAGTTTTAGAATAGTATTCATTGTCTTTAGAAGGGTATTGTTCCTTTGATTTAAGGCATCTACAAACCACTGAGCTGCCTCAATTTTTTTCTTTATAAAGTCATATGATTTCTTTGTCTCTTTATCTTTATTTTTTTTGCTTTTTAGGTCTTCATATATTGATATATACTTTTTACTAATATTTATTTTCCTATTACCTGAAGCGAGTTCTACAATAAATTCTTCGTTATTTTTCTTGATAATAAAATCTGGGATTAAAAACTCAGTTATCTCTAAATCTTCTAAACCACCTGAAGGTTTTGGGTTTAGAGTTTTTATAAAGTTAAATGCATTATTAATTTCAACTTTACTTTCATCATATTTATTATAGATTTTATCAAACTGCTTTTTCTTGAAATCTATAAAACTTTCTTCTAATATTTTTCTTGCTAAAGTTTGGGTATTTGTCAATTCATTTATAGAATCAATCTGAATTATGAGACACTCTTCTAGATTTCGAGCTCCTATTCCGTGAGGTTCTAATGATTGTATTTTAAATAAGACTTTTTCAATTTCATTATAACTATATTCTGTATTTTCTGAAAAGGCTATGTCATCAATAATTGACTCTAGATCTCTTCTAAGGTATCCATCGTTATCTAAAGTACCTATAATCTGTTTTGCTATTATAATTTCATTTTTATCTAGTTTAAGGTAGTTTATTTGATTTAATAAACTTTCTCTAAAGGATTCTATACTGGAAATATTTGATTCTCTTGAAAAGTCTGATAATTCATTAATTCTTTTTTGAGAGTAGTTATAATTCTCATTATTAGAAATTTCTATTTCTTCATTTCTATTATTTTCTTTTTCTTCTAGTACAGGGTTTTCTTCAAGTTCTTTCTTAATCTCTGAATCAATATTAGAATTAGATAATTGCAACAACTTTATAAATTGAATTTGTTGAGGAGTAAGTTTTTGAGACTGATTTTGTCTGAGTTCTAACTTTTGCATTATTAATTATTTGATTTACAAATTTATTATAATTAGTCTATTCTTTGAAATAAGATTAAATTATACTTTTTTTACCACTTATTTAATATGGATAAAGAGAGAATAAAAATTATTTTAATTACTGAGAAACATTTTGGTTCAGAAATTAGTGTTTCAGGCTGGGTAAGGACAAAGAGACAAAGTAAAAATGTTTCTTTTATCACACTCAATGATGGCTCAACTGTCAATAGCTTACAAATTGTACTAGATATGAACGATTTTGACTTGGAGTTAGTTGATGATATAAATTCTGGAACTTCATTGTCAATTTCAGGTAAACTTGTAAAGAGTGAAGGTAAAAATCAAGATTTTGAGTTGATTGCTAATGAATTAAAAATTCTTGGAAAATCAGACCCTGAAGAATACCCAATACAACCCAAAAGACATTCATTTGAATTTTTAAGAGAAGTGGCTCATTTAAGACCAAGAACAAATACATTTAGTTCAATTTTCAGGATTAGACATTCAATTATATTCGCCATCCATAAATTTTTTAATGATAAAGGTTTTTATAATATTCATACTCCAATTATTACATCATCAGATGCCGAAGGTGCAGGTGAGATGTTTAAGGTAACTTCTTTAGATTTAGATAAGAAAAATATTGATTTTAAGGATGATTTTTTTTCTAAACCTGTCAATCTTACTGTTTCAGGACAATTAAATGCTGAATTAGGAGCACTAGCTCTATCCGAAGTTTATACTTTTGGACCTACATTCAGGGCAGAAAATTCTAATACATCAAAGCACTTATCAGAGTTCTGGATGATAGAGCCTGAGATGGCATTTTATGATATTAATGATAACATGGATCTTGCTGAAGAGATGTTAAAGTATGTGATTCGTTACGTTTTAGATAGATGTAATGATGACCTGTTGTTTTTAGAAAATTTAGAAAAAAATGAAGAAAAGTCTCTTCCTCAGATCCAAAGAAATGAGTATGCTTTAATTGAAAGACTTTCTAAAATAACTGAAAATACTTTTGATAGAGTATCATATACAGATGCTTTTAATATATTAAGAAATTCAAAACCAAATAAAAAAGGTAAATTTAAATTCAAAGTTGATGAGTGGGGCATTGATTTTCAATCTGAACATGAGAGGTATCTAGTTGAAAAACATTTTAAAAACCCTGTTATAGTTATAGATTACCCAAGAGAGATTAAGGCTTTTTATATGAGAAGCAATGAAGATAACAAGACTGTGGCTGCTATGGATGTATTATTCCCAACTGTTGGTGAAATAATAGGAGGATCTCAGAGAGAAGAAAGACTTGATATGTTAACCAAGAGAATGGATGAAATGAATGTTTCAAAGAAAGATCTCTCATGGTATCTCGATACAAGAAGATTTGGAACAGTTGTTCACTCTGGTTTTGGACTTGGTCTAGAAAGATTAGTTCAATTTATAACCGGAATGAAAAATATACGAGATGTAATTCCATTTCCTAGAACTCCAGGAAACTGTAATTATTAAAATTATTTTTTCTCGTCTTTTACTTCCTCGAAGTCAACATCTGAAATATCATCCCCTTTACTATCACCTTTCTTATCTCCTTTAGGAGCATCTTCAGTTGATTTACCATCAGCTGCTTGCTGCTGTTCTTGAGTTGCTTTATACATCTCTTGACTTGCAGCCTCCCACGACTTATTTAGTGCCTCAACAGCGCCATCAACTTCGTCAATTTTTTGTTCTTTATGAATAGCTTTTAACTTTTCTAAAGAATCTTCAATTGATTTTTTGTTTGGTTCAGATAATTTGTCACCAAATTCTTTAAGTTGTTTCTCAGTCTGAAAAATTAACCCATCAGCTGTATTTAATTTATCAACTTTCTCTCTTTCTTTTTTATCTGTCTCTTCATTAGCCTTAGCTTCATCTTTCATCTTATTAATTTCATCTTCAGTAAGACCTGAAGAAGCCTCGATTCTGATATTTTGTTCTTTACCAGTACCTTTATCTTTAGCTGAAACATTTAATATTCCATTAGCATCTATATCAAAAGTTACCTCTACCTGAGGAACACCTCGAGGAGCTGGTGGTATACCGTCTAGATGAAACCTGCCAATAGTCTTATTATCTTTAGCCATTGGTCTTTCACCTTGTAAAACATGAATCTCAACAGCTGGTTGATTATCAGCAGCAGTTGAAAATGTCTCAGATTTCTTTGTAGGAATTGTTGTATTTGATTCAATTAATTTTGTAAATACCCCATTTAATGTTTCAATCCCTAAAGATAATGGAGTAACATCAAGTAAAAGAACATCTTTCACTTCTCCAGTAAGTACACCTCCCTGAATTGCTGCTCCAATTGCAACAACTTCATCTGGGTTTACCCCTTTTGATGGTTTCTTTTTGAAAAACTTTTCAACTTCTTCCTGAATTTTTGGAATTCTAGTTGAGCCACCTACTAAAATAATTTCATCAATATCTGAAACATCCATTTTTGCGTCTTTGAGAGCTTTNGAGCATGGNTCTAATGTTCTTTCAACAAGTTTTTGAGANANTTGCTCAAATTTTGATCTTGATAAAGTCTTTACTAAGTGNTTNGGAACACCATCTACAGGCATNATATATGGNAGATTAATTTCTGTGGATGTNGAACTAGATAACTCTATCTTAGCCTTTTCAGCTCCTTCTTTCAGTCTTTGAAGAGCCATTGGATCTTTTCTGAGATCTATACCCTCATCTTTCTTAAACTCTTCAGCTAGCCAGTCAATTAAAATACTATCAAAATCATCTCCGCCTAAATGAACGTCTCCATTAGTTGATTTTACTTCAAATACACCATCACCTAGTTCAAGTATTGATATATCGAAAGTACCTCCACCTAAGTCATAGACTGCAATCTTTAGGTCTTTGTCTTTNTTATCTAGACCATAAGCAAGNGCTGCTGCTGTAGGCTCATTAATAATTCTTTTGACATCAAGACCTGCAATTGTACCCGCTTCCTTAGTTGCTTGCCTCTCTGAGTCATTAAAATATGCTGGCACAGTAACTACAGCTTCTTTTACTTCAGAACCAAGATAATCTTCTGCNGTTGANTTCATTTTTTGAAGTATCATTGCTGATATTTCTTGAGGAGTATATTTTCTTGAACCAATTTTAACTCTTACTGTATTGTTAGTCCCTTTCTCAACTTCATATGATAAATTTCTTTTCTCTTCATTGATATCTGAAAACTTTTTACCCATAAATCTTTTAACGGAGTTAACNGTATTTTGAGGGTTTGTGATAGCTTGTCTTTTAGCTGGATCTCCAACTTTTCTTTCTCCTTTTCCTTCATCAAGAAATGCAACAATTGATGGGGTTGTTCTTTTTCCTTCGCTATTAGGTATAACAACTGGTTCGTTACCTTCCATAACAGAAACACATGAATTAGTAGTTCCTAAATCGATTCCTATAATTTTACTCATAATTTTATAATTTATATTCTGATTATTATATGACAAAAACTATGCCAAATAGTGCATATGACAGAATGTCAGTTAGTTCTCAATAAGTGCACTTACTTTATTTTCTAGTACTTCTACTATTCCTCCTTTTATGTTTAGAGAATTTGTTTTTGATTTTTCAGAGTATACAATTTCTCCATTCGATAGAGAGCTAACTATTGGAGCATGATTATTTAAAACTTGAAATTGACCATTTACTCCAGGTAGGATAACCGAGTCAACGTCCCCACTAAATATTTTTTCTTCAGCAGATAAAATTTCTAAGAGCATATAATTATTTTACTTTTTCTAATAACTTCTCTCCAGCTTCTATTGCCTGTTCTATGGTACCTTTTAAGTTAAAAGCAGCCTCGGGTAGATGATCAAGCTCTCCATCCATAATCATTGTGAAACCTTTAATTGTATCCTTAATGTCAACTAATTGACCTTTAACGCCTGTAAATGGTTCAGCTACATGGAAAGGTTGAGATAAGAATCTTTGTACTCTTCTTGCTCTATGAACTACCTGTTTATCTTCCTCGGATAATTCATCCATTCCTAAGATTGCAATAATATCTTGTAATTCTTTATATCTCTGGAGTAACTCCTTGACCCTTTGAGCACAATTATAGTGTTCAGCTCCAACTATTTCTTCAGTTAAAATTCTTGAAGTTGATTCTAGAGGATCAATAGAAGGGTATATCCCTATAGAAGCTAATTTTCTTGACAGTACACTCTGAGCATCTAAATGAGCAAATGTTGTTGCTGGTGCGGGATCAGTTAAATCATCAGCAGGAACATATACGGCCTGAACAGATGTTATTGATCCTTTTTTAGTTGAGGTAATCCTTTCTTGCATGGCACCCATTTCAGTTGCAAGAGTTGGTTGATAACCTACAGCTGAAGGCATTCTACCTAATAATGCAGATACTTCAGAACCTGCTTGAGTAAACCTGAAAATATTATCAATAAAGAATAAGATATCTCTTCCTTGTCCTTTTCCATCTCCATCTCTAAAGTATTCAGCTAATGTCAAACCTGACAATGCTACCCTAGCTCTTGCACCAGGAGGCTCATTCATTTGCCCAAATACAAATGCCGCTTTTGAATCTTTTAATTTTTTTCTGTCTACTTTGGATAGGTCCCAAGATCCTTTTTCCATTGATTCTTTAAATTCATCTCCGTAATCAACTATACCTGCTTCTATCATTTCTCTGAGTAAATCATTTCCTTCTCTAGTTCTTTCTCCAACACCAGCAAACACTGATAGACCAGAATATGCTTTTGCAATATTGTTAATTAGTTCCTGTATTAATACAGTTTTTCCTACTCCAGCTCCTCCAAATAATCCAATCTTTCCTCCTTTATTGTATGGCTCTATTAAATCGATAACTTTAATTCCAGTGAATAAAACTTCAGCAGATACTGATAAATCTTCAAATTTAGGAGCATCTCTGTGAATAGGAAGTCTGTCATTAGTTTTTGGCTCTTCTATACCATCAATTGCTTCCCCTACAACATTAAATAGTCTACCTTTTATATCATCACCTATAGGCATTGAAATAGCTTGCCCTAAGTCTTTAACTGGCATACCTCTTTTTAAGCCTTCGGTTCCTGACATCGATATAGTCCTAACCGTGTCTTCACCAAGATGTTGCTGAACCTCTAAAACTAAAGTTGAACCATCATCTTTTAGTATTTCTAATGCATTTAATATTTTTGGTAGATTATTTTCTTCAAATGATACATCTACTACTGGACCAATTACAGCTGTTATTTTACCTGAATTTGACATGATTTAGAAATGGTGGTTTAGTTAAAAAATATATAATGCGAAATTAAATTATAAATACAATTTTACAAAGCCATAATACAAGATATTACGAACTTTTTTATTGTTATTTCTTTAACTCAATTCTTATTGTTGTTTTTATGTTTTTAATTGACTCTTTTACATAAATTATTCCTTTATGATAATCTGATATAATTCTATATGCTAAAGCAAGACCTAACCCCCAACCTCTAGTTTTTGTAGTATATCCAGGATTAAATATTTTCTTAAATTCAGTTTTTTTTATTCCAAGACCAGAATCTGAAAACTCAACAATTATTTTATTATTTTCTTCAAAAAGATTGATAATTATATCTCCATTTTTACCAATTGCATCTACAGAATTTTTATATAAATTTTCTATAACCCACCCAAAAAGCTGTTCATTAATTTCATAATTAATTTCTTTTAAATTAAGACTTGTTTTTATCTCTGATGAGACCCTTTTCTTTAGGTAATCAATATTATTGGTAATAATTTTTTTCAAATTTTTCTTCTTTAAAATAGGTTTAGATCCTATACCAGAGAACCTATCGGTTATAATTTTTAATCTAATTAGATCTTTTTCTATTTCCTTGCTTATATATTTTTTGTCGATTTTTTCCTTACTTTTTATGTATTCATTCCATCCTATGAGAGACGAAAGTGGGGTGCCTAATTGGTGAGCAGTTTCTTTAGCTAAACCAGTCCATAGTTGATCTTTTTCTGATTTATTTGAGTAATAAAAAATCAGGTATATTGATAATAGGATTAAAACTGTAAGTGCAGAGATAAAGTAAGGTGCAAAAATTATTATTTCCAGAATTTGAGAGTTTTTGTAGTAAACAAATTGAAAATCAACAATATCCCCTTTTTTATTATAGATATTAATTTTTATTGGTTCGTATTGATTTTGCATTGAAGAGAATTCCTTCTCAATTATTTCATTAATTACTTTAGAACCTTCTTTTAAAATATTTTTGTGTTCTATAATATTCTTTTCTTTATCAGTTATTATAACNGGAATAGAATGGTTTTCAATTAAGATATCATCTGCAAATAAAGTAACAAGATCATATTCATTATTAGTTACTAACTCAATGAACTTAGCATAGCGTTCAATTGTAGACGTTTCCCTTTTTTTAATATCTGAAATAATTTTTTTGGAGAAATGTAAAAGAGANACTATAAAAATGACTATTGTAATAATAAATAGCCAATTTAATTTTTTATGATATTTGATATTTTCCAAGCTATAAAGCTAATTAAATAAACTTACAGCAATTAAAAATTAACTCATGAAATCTCTTACTTTTTCAAAGAAACCTTTATCAGATTTGCCTGGACTTGGTTTGAAATTTTTAGAATTTTTTAGTTGGGATAGAATTTTTTCTTCTTCTTGTGTTAATTTTTTTGGAGTCCAAATATTGACATGTATAAGTTGATCTCCAGCAATAGAACTATTCAAATCTTTAATTCCTTTTCCTCTAAGCCTAAAAATTTTGCCTCCTTGAGTACCAGGTGGTATTTTAATTTTTACTTTTCCTGAAAGAGTAGGTACTTCAAGTTCATTTCCTAGAGCAGCATCTGTAAAATTAATATATAGATCATATACTACGTTATTTCCATCTCTTTTAAAGTTATCGTCTTCTTTTTCTTCAATTAGAATCAATAGATCACCAGAAATGCCTCCACCAGCTGATTCATTTCCTTTTCCAGTCATTGATAATTGCATTCCATCTCCAACTCCAGAAGGAATATTTATTTTTATGATCTCTTCTTTAAATTGTAATCCAGTACTATCCACACCAGGAGGTTTATTATCTATTATTTGACCTGTACCATTACAATGGTGACAAACTGTNGAAGAAACCATCTGTCCTAACATAGTATTTACCACCTTACTTACTTTACCACTNCCNTTACANACACNACANGTTTTAAATGTAACTCCNGGCGCAGTNACTAATCTTTTTACCTTAATTTTCTTTTCAATTCCAGATGCGATTTCTTGAATAGATAGTTTTAATTTTATTCTAAGATTTGTNCCTTTATTCCTTTGTTGNCNTCTNCCNCCTCCAAAAAAACTATCAAAAGGACTNCCTCCNCCAAAAANATCTCCAAATTGTTCAAAAATATCTTCTACNTTCATGCCNCCNCCNGAAAANCCTCCAGGNCCACCTCTNANCCCATCATGNCCAAATCTATCATATTTTTGNTTTTTNTCAGGATTGCTTAGTACNTCNTATGCCTCTGCAGCTTCTTTNAACTTTTCTTCAGCAGNTTTNTTATCTGGNTTTTTATCAGGATGATATTTTATTGCAACTTTTCTATAAGCCTTNTTAATCTCNGCNTGNGATGAGGATTTATTTACNCCTANAATATCGTAAAAATCTCTTTTTGACATTATGAACCAGTTACAACTTTAGCAAAACGGAGTATGTTTTCACCAATATTATATCCGTCTTCAATTACATCAATTATTTTTCCTTTTANTTTCTTNTCAGATGGAGAGCTTGTTATTGCTTCATGTAACTCAGAATCAAAATCATCTCCCTTCTTTATTTCCATTTTTTTTACATTATATTTTTCTAATGTATTTTTTANTTTTTGAAATATTAGGTTNAAACCNTCNATCTCANTTTCTTTATTNGCTTTTATNGCTCTTTCATAATCATCNATAACAGGNAGTATATCTTTGAGAAGTTCTTTGTTNGCAGAATCAATCATNTCAATTTTTTCTTTTGATGTCCTTCTTCTNTAATTCTCAAATTCAGAATAAAGCCTAAGGTACTTATCTTTTGTCTCCTGNAGNTCAGAAGCTAAANTTTTACCTTTNTTTGCTTTTTTAGNTTCNGCAGGTTTCTTTGTCTTTTTTTTNTTCATATNANTATACTTAGCAAAAAGTTTGCCAAATATAACTTTTTGTCATTTTGACTTTAACTATTCCTTAATATTTATTTTTTTCCAAATAANGTCTTTAAGNTNTTCAAGACCAAAACCNGAAATNCTAGATATTTTGATNGNATCATATTTTAAATTANTCTCTAACTTATTTAACTCTNNTTCTTCTAATAANTCACATTTAGTAATTGCAATTATGAATTTCTTNTTTAANAGTTCCTTATTATANTTTTTTAATTCATTTAATAAAAGATNGAACTCNTTNTTTATTTCTGAGTCAACAGGTATCATAAATAATAAAATAGAATTTCTTTCTATATGNCTCAAAAACCTTATTCCTAATCCTTTTCCTTCAGAAGCTCCTTCNATAATTCCTGGAATGTCAGCCATNATAAAAGACATATTATCTCTGTAAGGAATAACTCCTAAATTAGGNGTNANTGTTGTAAATGGATAATCTCCAATTTTAGGTTTTGCNTTTGANATNGAAGATAAAAGGGTTGATTTTCCTGCATTTGGAAATCCAACTAGTCCAACATCTGCCANNACNTTCAGTTCTAGAGTTATCCAATCCTCANNNCTATCTTTACCTGGNTGGCTGTAATGAGGAGCTTGATTAGTTGATGANTTAAAGTGAAAATTNCCTAAACCACCNATTCCNCCTTCAAGTAAAACNTTTTCTTCATCATGTTCTAATATCTCNATTNTGTTTTTTNNNNCNTCATATNTTGCAATAGTTCCAAGNGGAACTTCTACTATAATATCTTTNCCATCTTTCCCATGTTTNTTNGATCCNTGNCCATCTTCTCCNCCTTCTGCTTTTAAATGTTTAGTATATCTCAGATGAAGTAAAGTCCATAATTGGCTATTTCCTTTTANAATTATATNNCCACCTTTTCCNCCATCTCCTCCATCNGGNCCTCCTTTTGGAACAAANTTTTCNCTTCTAAAGTGNGANGATCCACTGCCTCCTNTTCCTGACTTACAGAAAATTTTAATATGATCAATAAAATTAGGATTGCTCATTATTTTTCAATTTTTGAGCATATATCATCAAAAATTTCATCAATTGAACCTACTCCGTTTACCGGATTGTATTTNTTTAATTTTTTATAATGATTTAATACNGGTAANGTTTCTTCGTTATAGACCTTTATNCTATTATTAATTTTATCCTCACTCTGATCATCAATTCTCCCAGATANTAGNGCTCTTTTTTTGATTCGATTTATGAGNTCNTCATCATNAACNTCAAGAGAAATTAAAAAATTAATCCTTAANNCTTTTTCATTNAACATNNAATCTAATGCNTCAGCNTGATTAACTGTTCTAGGGAATCCATCAAAAATAAAGCCTTTACTNNTTTTTTTAGATTCAATTTCTTCTTTAACCATATTTATAACTACACTATCAGGCACCAAATTCCCTTCATCCATNAANTTTTTTGCTTCTAANCCTAAGGGAGTATTATTTCCTAAATGGTTTCTNAATAGGTCACCAGTAGATAAATGATTCAAATTATATTTTTCTATAAGTTTATCNCTTTGAGTTCCNTTNCCTGCGCCTGGCGGACCAAATAAAATAATGTTCATNTCTNTGAAATTAAGATCAAATATATATATCTAAATTATTTATTTCAGCATTTTTAATAAGCTCTTTAAGATCTATAGCATTTACTCCAGATTTCATACATGTNATNCCTCCNGCAAGATTACACATCTCTCCTATAAATTTTTCTGGTAATTTTAAATANAATAATANTGTTGCTAAAGAAATAACTGTATCNCCNGCNCCTGATACATCTATGATTTTTTTTCTNTTAATTTTATNTNTAAAATTNCCTTGGTTATTATGAATCATCAATCCTCTTTCTGATANNGTNATCATCANATTTTCTATTTTATTTTNAATNGATAATTNTTTAGATATTTTTTTTAAGTTCNTTTCGGATGAGTCNTNAGATGCATATGCATTTAAAANTTCATTTAAATTAGGTTTAAATAGGTTCACNTTTTCATAATTAAAAAANTTCCTTTTTTTTGGGTCTACAGATATAAATGATTTTTTATTTTGTTTAATAATNTCAGATATAGAACTTTTATCTAGAGTCCCCTTGTCATAATCTTGAAATATTATTATTTCAGANTTANTTGATAATTTATTTACAGTTTCTANAAAANAATCTCTAAGTTTTTNACTTATGTTNTTTGTGNTCTCATTATCAATTCTTATAATATGCTTATCACTAACGATAACTCTATTTTTATTNGTTGTTTTTCTTGAANTATCNANAATAATTCCATCNGTATCTATATTANTTTCTCTACATAATCTAANAAAGTCTTGNCCNTCACTATCATCACCNATTACTGTACAAAGAATAGGTTCTAAACCAAGACTTTTNATATTTAATGCTACATTAGCTGCTCCCCCAAGTTTTAATTTTTCTTTTTCAATGTTTACAACTGGAACNGGAGCTTCAGGNGAATCTCTATCTATCCTTCCAAAAGTATAAGAGTCAATCATTGANTCACCNGCAATTATGACTTTCTTCCCTTTGACTTTGTCAAAGATTTCANTAATNCTCATCTAACTTAGTTTGCTTAAAGATANTTCAAGTCTTTGTGAAGCCTCTATTAATTCATTTTCACTAGCTGCATAAGATAATCTTATGCAATTTGNTGCCCCAAANTCTTCTCCNGGCACAAGGGAAACTTTAGCATCTTCTAGAAGGTATAGAGCTAAATCATTAGCNGTNTTAATTATTTTTCCATCCATTGACTTATTTCCTAAATATCTAGTTATCTCNGGGAAAAAATAGAAAGCACCNTNTGGTTTATTTACTTTTAGTTTATCTATTCTAATTAGAAAATCATAAACTAAATCTCTTCTTTTGAGATATTCATCTTTCATTTTAAGAGCACATTCATTACCATTTTTAAGTGCAACTAACCCAGCTCTCTGCGCAATAGAACAGTTTGCTGATGTCGTTTGACCTTGCATTTTGTTTATTGATTTGGCAATTGCTTTAGGAGCTCCAATATAACCAAGCCTCCATCCTGTCATAGCAAAAGCTTTAGAAAAACCATTCATTGTAATTGTTCTATCATNCATACCCTCTANAGAGCCAATGCTTGTATGNCTATCCGTAAAATTAATATGTTCATAAATTTCATCTGATATAACGATTATCTNAGGATGATTTTCTAGTACATCTNTATACCCNTCTAGCTCTTCCCTTGTGAAAACTGTTCCNGTAGGATTACATGGTGAGCTAAAGATNACNGCTTTAGTTTTATTTGAGATAGCTTCTTCTAATTGAGAAGTTGTTGGTTTAAAATCATTCTCTATTGTTGTATTAATATANTTNGGTACTCCATCTGCTAATGTNATAATAGCTGAATAGCTAACCCAAAATGGTGCAAATACAATAACTTCATCACCTTTATTTAATATAGAAAACATTACATTGGTTATAGAATGTTTTACACCATTAGATACAATTACTTCACTAGNANTATAACTTAAATTATTTTCATTTTTAAANTTTTGTGATATAGCCTCCCTTAGGTCTAAATAACCTGGTACAGGTGGATAAGAAAAATAATTACCTGANTCAATAGCNTCTTTTGCTCCNTCACANATATGGGNTGGTGTTTTAAAGTCTGGTTCTCCCAAGCTAAGACTAATNACGTCAATTCCTTTTGATTTATATTCTCTTGCTAATGCTGCCATAGCCAAGGTTGAAGACTCTTCTACATTTTGAAGTCTTAAAGATTCTTTTNTATTCATTGTTCTATTTTATAATTNATTCTTGAAGATATACTCTTNCCNAGGGTTATTTCATCTGCATATTCAATTTCACCTCCAATTGGAATTCCTCTTGAGATTGTGGTTANTCTTAAATTATATTTTGAAAGTTTTTTTGAAATATAAAATGAAGTAGTGTCTCCATCTAATGTGGGACTCAAAGCAAANATTATTTCTTTTATTTCACCTTTAGAAACTCTTTTTTCNAAAGTATTAATATTTAAATTTTCNGGNCCTATACCNTCTATTGGTGAGATTAACCCTCCAATAACATGAAATAAGCCATTATAATGGTTTGTGTTTTGGATTGCAAGAACATCTGGAGTGTCTTCTACAACACATAATATCTCCCTATTCATATAGGGGTTATTAGATTTACATATACATTCCCCATCTTCACATATAACATGACATTCATCACAGTATTCTGTTTTATTTTTGAGTTCAACTATTGCCTTTGAAATATTTTCAGAGAAGGCTACATCTTTTTTTAATAAGTAAAGACAAAGCCTTAGGGCTGTTTTTTTGCCAATGCCTGGAAGTTTAGATATTTCATTTACAGCATTTTCAATTATTTTAGTTGGAAGTTTCATTTAAAAATATCTTACTTTAGAATTTAAAATTGTTTTAGAGTTAACTTTATTAAAAACATTCCCTAACATAATTGTTTTTTTTCAAAAATAAATATGAATACTAACATTATACTTCTGATTTTTATAATATATTTTTTAGTTCTACTTTTCATATCAAGACTTACCACAAAAAAATCAAGTTTTAATGATTTTTTTAATGCTAACAGATCTTCTCCATGGTACNTGGTAGCATTTGGAATGATAGGAACTTCACTTTCTGGTGTTACTTTTATTTCTGTACCTGGAGAGGTTGGAAATTCTAATTTTAGTTANTTTCAAGTNGTNCTTGGATATCTTTTAGGTTANTATGTAATAGCAAAAGTTTTNCTTCCTTTATATTATAAACTNAATCTTGTCTCNATTTATACCTANCTAGATCAAAGGTTTGGATATTATAGTTATAAGTCTGGCGCATTCTTCTTCTTATTATCGAGAACNATTGGAGCNTCATTTAGATTATTTCTNGTGGCTGGNGTACTACAGATAGCAGTGTTTAATCAGCTGGGAATGCCTTTNTATTTTTCTGTNCTTATTACTATCNTATTAATATGGGTTTATACATTTAAAGGAGGNATAAAAACCATAGTTTGGACAGATGCTCTTCAAACATTTTTTATGCTTTCTGCAGTNATAATAACTATNTTNATAATCCTAGAGGAGATGAATCTCTCTTTNTTTGAATCTATTGAATTGGTNAAGAATAGTCANTATTCAAATATTTTTTATTTTGACTGGAAGTCTAGTAATGATTTTTTTAAGCAATTTTTCTCAGGAGCATTTATTGCTATAGTAATGACTGGTTTGGATCAGGATATGATGCAAAAAAACTTGACNTGTAAAAATTTAGAAGATGCTCAAAAGAATATATTTTGGTTTTGTGTGATTTTAGTTATTGCTAATTTATTATTTCTTTCACTTGGAGCTCTTCTNTATATCTATTCTGAGTCATTAAATATTCCTATACCTCAGAGATCAGACGATTTGTATCCATTACTAGCTTTGAATAATTTNGGNGAAATAACTTCTGTTATATTTTTATTNGGAATAATAGCAGCAGCATATTCAAGTGCAGACTCAGCCTTAACATCATTAACAACTTCTTTCTGTATTGATTTTTTAAATATAGATAATAGTTCAAATAAGAAAAGAATTAGNTTTTTTGTTCANATTGGTTTCTCTATTATATTATTTATAGTCATTCTGATTTTTAAAGAAATTAATGATGAGAGTGTTATTAATTCAATTTTTAAGGCAGCTGGATATACTTATGGTCCCTTNTTAGGACTTTTTTCATTNGGTATTTTTACAAAATATAATGTGANAGATAGATATGTTTTGCCAATATGTATNNTNTCNCCTGCNCTTAGTTACCTAGTTAATATATATTCAGAACAATTATTATTTGGATACAAGTTTGGATTTGAGATACTTCTTCTTAATGGTTTAATTACTTTTTTAGGTCTTTTTCTTATTAGAAAAAAAAATTAGAGTCTACTATTTAAGAAGTTATTAAATGCAGACCCGAATGTGTATCCTATTGCTATTCTAAATTCTGATCTAAAATCAGTTGCAATTTCTTGTTGTTGTAATAGTAAATCTTCAATAGAGGCATTTCCNTTAGGTAAACTTAATTGNTCTCTTATTATTTCTANTTCTCCTCCAAACCTAACTGATANCCCTTCAAANACTCTTATTGAAAACCAGCTATCTAAACTAAAACTATTTTTTGATGGNTCTTGNANAAANGNTTTNCCTCTTAAATTAGAATATATTTCTCCCCATGGCTGTCTNAANCTTGTTTCAAATGCNATNTGATGTAGATAAACATTTTCNTCAAANTTATNATAGATGGTTTCNTCNATATAATTTCTNTATCCATANCCAATNCTGTAATTAATAACCATTTCTCTTCTCACAAATTCGTNATANGGNAAAAAGCTATANTCAATAGCNGGCATAATATAATATCTANAATCGATATTTTGNTANGTGTCTCCACTAGCNCCAGCNTTAAANCCNGCTGACCANTTATCATTAATGCTCCANACACTNTTTGCTCCAAATGATTTTCTNTTTCTTTTACTTATNAATATNTTATCTTGATTTTCATATTTANTATTNGANCTTTCAAANTCAANATCAAATTGCAATTTTATTTTATCTGTAACCTTATCTGCATCAAGNTCTATNCTTACATTTGATTCTTTNCTNCTAGTCTCATTNTCAAAATTTAATTCTCCNGCACTCTGAAAGACCCAATTNNTCCANTTATCTGAACTAGAGTNATCTGANTTTNCATTGTTNATGACNGTGTCNANNGAGATAGATATTCTTTCAGCTAGNTCTGTTTCAATTAAATAATATANAAGTCCAAGNTCAATCTTTTTTTTGAGAGATACNCTAACTTCNTCTCTTGTCATTTTGGGGTTNGTNTCNAATGANAATGAAATNTTNTTATCTGAAAAAATATTTTTTCCNATAAAATCTAAAGAATANCTNNTACCATTATTTGCATTTCGNTTTCTATAAATAAATANTTGAATATCTGATAANCCTTGTTCTCTNACGTGGTCAACNTAACTAATTTCATTTCTTAGNAAGCTGTTGTCACATCTNTCACACTTNATAAAAAGTTTAGGTAGTTCACTTTGTCCNTTTANTTCAAAGCAAAATAANAAAATCAATANAAANANTTTTTTCATNANTCNATTTTTANANTTNAAGTTCATTAATGGGNTCCCAAAATAACNTTTTAAAATTTTTNATCCTANCATCTATAACTTTAATCCCTTCTTTATTTAGAAGTTTTTCCATTGTATTATTATCTNCTAAAGTGGTGTTTNCCNGTNAAAAGNCCATTTCTNTTAACAACTCGNTGGGCAGGAATNGACTTATCAAAATGAGAATGATTCATNGCCCATCCNACAACTCTTGCACTTTTTGCTGTNCCTAGATATTTTGCTATNGCNCCATATGATGTAACTCGGCCTNTTGGNATAAGCTTTACTACTTGATATACATCTNTAAAGAAATCAGAATTCACTATNGGTANNGTTGAATAAAAGCAGAGGAGGAGGGATTCGAACCCCCGGTACCTTGCGGTACAACGGTTTTCAAGACCGCCGCATTCGACCACTCTGCCACTCCTCTGTAATAATCTTGGCGACAAAAATATATTAATTAGGACACTTGCCAAAAATACCCCCTAATTAAATTTCGATTTTAATTTTTTAATTGCAATATCTATACTTGTATTCCATTCAAATCCAATTAATATAATTGAGGAGATAACATAAACCCAACCCATATATGCAATCAGTATTCCTATAGATCCGTACAATTTATTATATGTAGGAAAATTATTTATATAATAGGAAAAAGCTAATGATATAGCAACGCAGCCTATTGCTGAAATTATTGATCCTGAAGAGACGAATGTCCACTTATTGTGAGTTACAGGAGCAAAATAAAATATAGANGTAATTAATAGATAGAATGAGATGAATAAAGANAGGAGTTTATATGAATTTATTGTNTAGTATTCCACATCCTTAAACACGTCATATTCTAAAATAATATTTATTATAAAATCGCCAAGTGTAGATAAAACTATGGCTACTATTGTTACTATAAAAAAAACAAAAGTTAATAGCATTGCTATAAGTCGGGTCTCATAAAAACTTCTATTTTCTCTAACCNTATGACAACTATTAAATGTTTTGATTAAAGTATTGAAGCCATTAGATGAAAGAAATATGGAGGATATTACACCTATAGATAAAAGNCCTCCTCTCTTAGTTTCAACTAAATCNAGTATAGTATTTTTTGTNATNCTAAACATATCTGAAGGCATTATATTCTGAAGAAAAATTAATATTTTTTCNGAGTCAATTTCNGGAACCCAAGCATTAATATATGGTAATAAGGTNAAGAGAAAAATAATTAAGGGAAATGATGCGATAGTGAANCTGAAAGCTACCGCTANNGATCTCTCAAATATTTCATCTTCAACTANTTTGTTTTTAAATATNTTAAATACACTATAATATGATANGGTTTTNCCAACTAAGTATATTCTCTTNGAAANTACTCTCATGAAAANNGATATNTATTTNAAAAGNCCTTTCATTTGAAATTANTTTTAATGATATCTAATAANTCAGCTGGCATTCTAACTGGCTTNTTATTANTCAAATTAATGAAAGTCANNGTTGTNTTTGCTGTATTTGCTAATTCATTATTCTGATTATAAACTTCATANTTAAAACTNATTCTTGATGATGGTAAGTTTTCAATTNNTGTATTNATTTTAATTTGTTCATCATATTTTATTGGTAATATATATTTAGTTTCCATATCGATAACTGGCATCCCAATNCCTTCTTCTTCAAGTTTNTTATAAGAAAANCCTAAACTTCTAAANAATTCAACTCTNGCTATTTCATAAAAACTCGCATATCTTCCATAATATACATACCCCATCTGNTCNGTGTCNGAATACCTNACTCTTAACTTTATTTCTCCAGTAATCATTANCTATAAATTTTCCTTAAATNAAGGGCNATNTGAAATTTCTTNGCATTTCTNTTNTGATCAGTAAGATTNGTTGCAAANGCATGATACCCAGAGAAGTCTTCTTTAGCACACATGAATATGTAATNGTGTTTTTCATAATTTAAAACTGCATCAATATAATTTTTNGATGCTAATCTAATAGGACCTGGAGGGAGACCCTTATGAATATATGTNTTGTANGGNGATTTTATTCTTTTATGTTTATTTAATACTCTTCTTATGGTATAGTCATTNGCAGCAAATACAAGAGTTGGGTCTGCCTGTAGTCGCATATTNNTATTAAGCCTATTCATATATANTCCAGCTATTCTATCTGCTTCATCTAACATTCTNGATTCNGAAGCNACNATNGAAGCTAANACTATANCTTCTTTTTGTTCNAAATTTATTTTNTCAAGTTTTNNTAATCTTTCTTTNTTCCAGAATTTNTTGTATTCTGAATANATTTTTTCAGTNAANTTTTTTGGAGAAATATTCCAGTAAACTTCATATGTNTCAGGTAAGAAGATGCTGATTATATCTAANTTATTAAAATCATTATANTCTTNAATATTNTCATATAAATAANTCANCAAATCATCATCAGACATTTTTAATTTTTTTGTTANTTTTTCAGCAAGNTCATCNATTTTTCTAGCGTATGAAAATGTTATNTTAATNGGAGTCTGGTTNCCTGANCTCAACATNGTTATCATATCNTAATTAGACATNTTAGTNNTNACNTTATANGCTCCTTCTTTAATATTTTCTTGATATTCCATGATTTTACTTAACACACTAAATGATAAAATNTCATTNATGATAGTATCTCTTTCTAATGANTTNATTAGNTCATTAAATTCAGTTTTTTCGTTGATAATNATAAATTTTTCTTTACTATTAATTAAAAAATTNGGTGAGTAAAGCATCTGATAAATATACACANTACAAGTAGTCAGNACTGTAGAGAAAATTATTAGAGGAATTAATATTTTTTTCTTNCTCATATTATATTTANTTACAAAGTTAATAATATGATTTTAGTTGAACCACAATATTTGCCATCAGTAAATTATTTTAATAATATAGTTAATGNTGAAATACTATTTGATACNAACTCAGATTATNTTAATCAGTATGCTTTTAATCAGNCAAGAATATCAAATGATGTTAAATCTTTTGATATTAAAGTNCCNATAANAAANTATNNNANAGGTTNTAAGTTAAAAGATNTNAAAATTGACAATACNAAGAANTGGATAAATAGNCANACNCAATCAATNCAATCATCATATGGTAAATANCCTTATTTTTTATTTTATAATGATGAAATAATTAATNTNCTTAAAAGAAGACATAATTACCTTATTGATCTAAATTATGACTTATTGACACATTTACTTAAAATTTTAAATTATGATANTAAAATTAGAATTATAGAAGATGATAATAGTAAAATCATTGATTTAAGGTCAAGAAAGATTCAATTTCCAAATCAACAATCTAATGATATTAATCGGATTAGGGATGATTTTTTTCTTGGCAAGAATTTTGATTATAGTTACAGTGTGATTGACTTATTATTTCTTAGAGGTCCTGAATCAGGGTTTCTTATAAGAAATTTTAATAAAAAAAATTAATAGTTTTTTTTATCAAAATGAGTTATCCTTACGTTATAAAGTTGATATGGAAGCAAAATTTTCAAATAGAGTAAAAGAAGTTATTTCTTTGAGTAGAGAAGAGGCCCTTAGGTTAGGTCATGATTATATTGGAACGGAGCACTTGCTTCTTGGTGTAATTAGAGAGGGAGAGGGTATAGCTATAGGCTTACTAAAAAAGTTAGGCATAAGCTTAGAAGATCTTCGTGCATCGGTTGAACATAACACAAAAAATACAAGTACATCTAACCTTAAGAATGTTACTAACATCCCATTGACTAGGCAAACAGAAAAGGTTTTGAAAATAACATACTTAGAAGCAAAAATTTTTAAAAGTAAACTTATCGGCACTGAGCATCTACTGTTAAGTATTTTAAGAGATGAAGATAACATTGCTACTCAGATACTGGATAAATTTGACGTAACCTATGATGTCGTTAAAGAACTTCTTGAGTATCAAACAAGTAATCCTGAGGCTACTACATCCTCAGAGCCAATGGAAGATGATGAATTATCTAATATAAAGGGTTCCCCTCCATCTAATTCTCCAAAAACAAAAGAGAAGTCAAAGACACCAATCTTAGATAATTTTGGAAAAGATTTAACAAAGTTAGCTGAGAAAAATAAACTTGATGCAGTTATAGGAAGAGAAAAAGAGATTGAGAGAGTAGCTCAAATTCTAACTAGAAGAAAGAAAAATAATCCTATTCTTATTGGTGAGCCTGGTGTTGGTAAAACGGCAATAGCTGAGGCCTTAGCACTAAGGATTACTCAAAAAAAGGTCTCAAGAATCCTTCATAATAAAAGAGTTGTGACTTTAGACTTAGCGTCTTTAGTTGCAGGTACTAAGTACAGAGGCCAATTTGAGGAAAGAATGAAAGCTGTTATGACAGAGATTGAGAAATCAGATAATATTATTTTATTTATTGATGAACTGCATACTATTGTAGGTGCAGGAGGGGCATCTGGTTCCTTGGATGCATCAAATATGTTTAAGCCAGCTCTTGCTAGAGGTGAGCTTCAATGTATAGGTGCAACAACATTAGATGAGTACAGACAGTACGTAGAAAAAGATGGTGCCTTAGCAAGAAGGTTTCAGGTAGTTGTAATAGATCCTACTACTCCAGATGAGACTCAAAATATTCTTGAAAACATTAAAGATAAATATGAGAGTCATCACAATGTGATATACTCTCCTGAAGCGATTGAGGCATGTGTCAAATTATCAGATAGGTATATAAGTGACAGATTTTTACCTGATAAGGCGATTGATCTAATGGATGAGGCTGGTTCAAGAGTACATATGCATAATCTTGATGTCCCCGATGTTATTGTGGAGATAGAAGAAAAAATAGAAAAGATTAAAAGCCAAAAAAATCAAGTTGTTCAAAATCAAAAATACGAGGAAGCTGCTCAACTTAGAGATACAGAAAAAAAATTACTTACAGAGTTAGATATTCAGAAAAATAAGTGGGTTGAAGATTCTAAGAAGAAAAGACATAAAGTTGATGAAAAGAATATAGCCGAAGTAATTTCTATGGTTACAGGTATCCCGCTAGAAAGGGTAGAACAAAATGAAAGCAGTAGATTGTTAGGAATGCCAAAAAAATTATCTGAGAAAGTTGTAGGGCAAGATAATGCTATAGATAAGTTGGTAAGAGCGATTAAAAGGACAAGGGTTGGATTGAAAGATCCAAAAAAACCAATTGGTACATTTATTTTCCTTGGACCAACTGGAGTGGGAAAAACTGAATTAGCAAAAGTTCTAGCTAATAACTTATTTGATAAAGATGATGCCCTTATCAGGGTTGATATGTCTGAGTATATGGAAAAATTTTCTATATCTAGACTTGTTGGTGCCCCTCCGGGTTATGTTGGTTATGAAGAAGGAGGTCAGTTGAGTGAGAAGGTAAGAAGGAAGCCATACAGTGTAATTTTACTTGATGAAATTGAGAAGGCTCACCCAGATGTATTTAATCTTTTGCTACAAATTCTAGATGAGGGATTTTTAACTGATGGATTAGGACATAAAGTAGATTTTAGAAATACCATATTAATTATGACATCAAATGTTGGTGCTAGGGATGTTCAAGATTTTGGAGCTGGAATAGGCTTTGAAACACAATCAAGATCAGATAATATTAATGCAAATTTAAATTCTACTATTGACAAGGCTCTTCAAAGAACTTTTAATCCTGAATTTATTAACAGGCTTGATGATATTATTATTTTTAATTCTTTAACTAAAGAACATCTATATAAAATAATTGATATAAATCTTAAAAAGCTTTACAGCAAAGCAGATGAGATTGGATACTCTATTGACTTGACAGACAAGGCTAAAGACTTTATTATTGAAAAAGGATATAATCCTAAATATGGAGCCAGACCATTGGAGAGAGCTATTCAGAAACATATCGAAGATGTTCTTGCAGAAGAAATCCTTTCTGGAAATGTTAAAAAAGGAGATTTGGTTTTAGCTGATTTTGACAAAAAAAACAATGTGATCAAAATGACAAAGCTTGATCCTAAAAAGAATAAACAAAAATCTAAGTAACTAGTCCTCCGTCTACTTTTATTATTTGTCCAGTAATGTAACTCCCTTTCTCAGATGCCAAATAAACGCATAGATTAGCTATATCTTCAACATGTCCTGCTCTTTTAAGAGGAATAGATTCAATCCAGCTTTCTAAAAGTTTCCCATCACCTTTATTAGTCATATCTGTTTCAATAAATCCTGGAGCTATTGCATTACATCTAATATTTCTAGAGCCTAACTCAAGAGCAACAGATTTAGTGAAACCATTTATTCCAGCTTTTGATGCAGAATAATTTGACTGACCAGCATTTCCTTTTACTCCCACTATAGAGCTTATGTTAATAATAACACCTTCTTTTTTCTTCATAAATTCTCTTATTGCACACTTTGTTAAATTAAAGCATGAATTAAGATTTATGTCAATTACTTTTTTCCATGAATCTTCATCCATTCTTAATAGCAAGTTATCTTTAGTGATGCCTGCATTGTTTATTAGTATGTCATAACTATCAAAATCATCTAAAATATTTTCAATAAGCTTACTGCTTTGATCAAAATCTGATGCATCAGATTGGTATTTTTTAATTTTAACATTATACTTATCAGATAATTTTTCTATCTCTTTAGCTGATTCTTCACTGCTTAAATAGGTGAATGCCACATCACATCCTGATTCAGCTAACTTTTCTACAATACCTTTTCCGATACCCTTAGAACCTCCAGTTACTATTGCAGTTTTATTTTTAAGGTCTTTCATTTTGATATATTAAAATTATACAATCTTTGTCATAATATTCAAGATATAATTATCAATAGTTTTATTATAATAATTTAGAATATAAATTTGTTAAAAAAATAATAATATGTCATACAATTTAATAGTAGTAGGGTCTGGTCCTGGGGGATATGTAGCAGCAATAAGAGCATCTCAGCTTGGAATGAAAGTTGCAGTTGTAGAAAAGGAATCTTTAGGCGGCATTTGTCTGAACTGGGGTTGTATACCAACTAAGGCATTGCTAAAAAGCGCTCAAGTATTTGACTATGTTAGCCATTCTGCAGATTATGGAATAAATATTAAGGATTCTAGCGTAGATTTTGATTCGATTATTAATAGAAGTAGAGGGGTTGCTGATGGGATGAGTAAAGGAGTTAATTTTCTTATGAAGAAAAATAAAATTGATATTTTAACAGGTTTTGGTAAGATAATAGAAAAAAATGTTGTAGAAGTTACTGATGAGAACGGAGCTAAGAATAATCATAAAAGTGATAATATTATAATTGCTACAGGAGGAAGGTCAAGAGAACTTCCAAACATTAAGATTGATGGTGACAAAGTAATAGAGTATAGAAAGGCGATGACTCTCAAAAAACAACCAAAATCGATAGTTGTGATTGGTTCTGGTGCAATAGGATCTGAATTTGCATATTTTTATAATAGTATAGGGACTAAAGTTACACTAATTGAATATCTACCAAACATTTTACCTTTAGAAGATATAGATGTCTCAAAACAACTAGAAAAGTCTTTTAAAAAGACAGGAATTGATATAATGACAAATACTGAAGTAAAAGATGTTAACACAAATTCTAAAGGATGTAAAGTTACTTTCCTTAGAAATGGTAAGGAAGAAACAATGGATTCTGAAGTTGTACTTTCAGCTGTAGGTGTAGAAACTAACATAGAAAACATAGGACTTGAAGAGTTAGGAATAATTACTGAAAAGGGAAAAATTAATGTTGATGATTATTATAAAACTAATATCGACGGTATCTATGCTATTGGTGATATAGTTAAAGGTCCCGCGTTAGCTCATGTAGCATCTGCCGAAGGTATCATTTGTGTTGAAAAAATCGCAGGAAAGAATCCGGGTGTCTTAAATTATGATAACATACCATCTTGTACATATTGTAGTCCTGAAGTAGCTTCTGTTGGTTTTACTGAGAAGCAAGCTAAAGATTTAGGTTACGAAATTAATGTTGGTAAATTTCCATTTTCTGCATCAGGAAAAGCTAATGCTTCTGGTCATTCTGATGGATTTGTTAAGGTCATTTTTGATAAAAAATATGGAGAATGGTTAGGATGTCATATGGTTGGATACAATGTTACTGAAATGATTGCAGAAGTTGTAGCAGCCAGAAAATTAGAGACTACTGCTCATGAAATTATTAAATCAGTTCATCCTCATCCTACAATGTCTGAAGCAATCATGGAAGCTACAGCAGCAGCATATGACGAGGTAATACACTTATAATAAATCTTTTAATTTAGAACCGATATTTGCTGGGGACTCGGCAACAGTCAGTCCACATTCTCTCATTATTTTCATCTTGGCTTCAGCTGTATCATCTTTACCTCCAATTATAGCTCCTGCATGACCCATTCTCTTCCCTTTTGGTGCGGTTTGCCCAGCAATGAATCCAACTACAGGTTTCTTATTACCATTTTCTTTAATCCATTTTGATGCCTCTGCTTCATAATTTCCTCCAATTTCTCCTATCATAACTATACCATCTGTCTCATCATCTTCCATAAATAATTTTATAGCATCTAATGTGGAGGTTCCTACTATAGGGTCTCCACCAATTCCTATTGCTGTTGAAATACCATACCCTGCCTTAACTACTTGATCAGCAGCTTCATAAGTAAGAGTTCCTGATTTTGATATTATACCAATATTTCCTTTCTTGAATACAAAACCTGGCATAATCCCTACTTTCGCCTCACCTGGAGTTATTATTCCAGGGCAATTTGGTCCAATTAGGGTGCTTTTTTTATCTTTAATATATGATTTTACTGTAATCATATCTTTTACTGGGATTCCTTCTGTAATTGCTACAATTACTTCTATATCAGAATCTATAGATTCCAAAATAGCATCTCCTGCGAATGCAGGTGGAACAAAAATTATTGAAACATTAGCTCCAGTCTCTTTTTTTGCTTCGTGTACAGTATTAAAAACAGGTCTTTCAAGATGTGAAGTGCCTCCTTTTCCCGGAGTAACTCCTCCTACTACATTGGTTCCGTATTCTAACATTTGAGAGGCATGAAAAGTTCCTTCGGAACCTGTAAATCCTTGAACTATAACTTTCGAATTATTATTTACTAAAACGCTCATTTAATTAATTTTGGCTCAAATATAGGTCACTAAATTCCCTTACACAACCATATCCACCCTTTGTATCAAGAATATGAGAGACTTTATTTTTTACCGGGAGTGATGAGTCACTTGGACAAGCGCTAAATCCCACAATATTGATAATACTCATATCGTTTATATCATCTCCAATGAAAGCAACTTCTTCTAAGGTTATATTCTCATCTTTTATCCAAGAAATTAATATTTCGTCTTTAGAAGCATTACCTACATAACAATGTTTTATTCCTAAATATTCGGCTCTTGACTTTATCCCATCTCCTCTCTCTGAGTGACTTATTATTCCTACCTTAATCCCTTTTTTAATTAACTCTAAAATGCCTACTCCGTCTTTTGCGTTAAACCTTTTAGATTCAATACCATTTTCATCAACGTAGATTCCATTATCAGTCATTGTCCCATCAACATCAAGAATTAACATTTTTATTTCGGGTATCATTATATTAAATTTTTGTTTACAGACTTACATATCGGAATTAAACTGGAATGCATTTTTTCAAATTCATCAAAATTTAATTGTTGAGAGGCGTCTGACATAGCTAATTTTGGGTTGGGGTGGCTCTCTATTAATAATCCATCAATTCCCATTGCTACACATGCTCTAGTGAGATCAGGTACCCCATAACTATATCCCATTGCGTGACTTGTATCTAGTATTATTGGTAAGTTAGTATATTCCTTAAGATAAGAAACTCCACATAAGTCAAGCGTAAACCTTGTTTTTGTTTCAAATGTTCTTATGCCTCTCTCACATAGAATTACATTTTCATTTCCTTCAGACATAATAAATTCAGCAGCTTGTACAAATTCTTGAAGATTTGATCCAAACCCTCTTTTTAGAAGTACTGGTTTGTTTTGTTTTCCTGTTTCTCTTAAGATTCCATGGTCATACATTGCTTTTGCTCCAATTTGAATTATATCAGTATATTTTATAACATCGTCTACATGAGATGCATCCTTAACTTCAGAGATTATATTAAAACCATATTCATCTCTAATATCCGATAACATTTTTAGACCTTCTAGACCAAGACCTTGGAAAGAATAAGGAGATGTTCTAGGTTTAAAACACCCTGCTCTCAATGTAGTAAGTCCTAATTTCTTTAACAGATTAGCGCAATTAGTAATTTGTTCTCTACTCTCGATAGAGCATGGGCCAGTTATCATCAGTGTATTATCTGATTGACCTCCAATCTCTACATTATTTATTTTCACACTTCTAGTATTCCTCTTGTAATCTCTGCTCGCCAGTTGAATATCAGATTCTAGATTAAAAGTCTCATCTATATAATCTTTAAAAGATTCTGGGTAATCATTTTTTTTTGATGAGGTAACTATTATTTTATTTTTTTGATTATAAATTAATTTCCCTTGTACCTGTTCCGCTAACTTATGGGCATCATCTTTATTTGTTTTTTCTTTAAGGTGAATTATCATGATTCGCTTCTAATTAAATTAAAAAATGTAACAGAGCCAACTAACTCTTTTTTATTTATAACAGGCACAAAAGATATAAGAAAATCATGGCTTTGAGTAATCTTTAGCATTTTATTAATAGAATCATCTTTATTGATAATAATTGGATCTGAGTTTTTTATATCTTTTACTTTCAAACTTTTAAAATTATCTAAATTTTTAATTAAACTTTTCCTTATATCAGCCATACTGACAACTCCAGTAAAATCATTATTTTCATTTTCTACAAAAACAAAACCTAAGTCATATGATTCAATTTTTTCTAAGGCCTTTTCTATACTTTCTTTTTCTTTTATGATAGGTAACTCCTCTTTTAAAAGCATAAATTCACTTACTGGCATATCAGAATCAGAAACTGATGATTTTAATTCGAGTAATGATTTTGCAATATCTCCATTTACTAGGTATGATCCTGAAACAACAGATTTAACTCCATGTATTCTTAGAATAAGCGCTATCTCATCATTTACTCCTCCATCTATATGAACTTTTTTTGATGGGTATTTCTTTTTAAAATCTCT
>NZUF01000023.1 GCA_002696995.1 Flammeovirgaceae bacterium
AGGGAGAGTATCTTACAGATAGGTTGACAGACGAAGCATTGGATTTAATAAAGAATCATAATAATAGTAAGCCATTTGCTCTTTTTCTTTCTTTTTATAATGTACATACACCGATTCAACCAAACTTAGAGCATGTTGATTATTTTAATGAAAAATTATCAAAAATGAATGATAATGTTGTTAGAACAAGAGTTGAAGGAGAGGCTATAACAAGATTAAATCACACTAATGCTGAATATGCATCTATGGTTTATGCTGTTGATGAGAATATAGGCAAACTAATTAAGAGTTTAAAAAATGAAGGCTTATATGAAAACTCTCTAATTATTTTTACATCGGACAATGGTGGTTTATCTACCCTAAAAAGAGTTGCCCCAACTTCGGTTTATCCTTTAAGAGCAGGTAAGGGATGGCTTTATGAAGGAGGGATAAAAATCCCTCAATTAATTAAAATACCAGGTAACTCAGAGAATGTAAAAGTTAATGAATTGACAGTTTCTTATGATCTTTTCCCAACCATTTTAGATTTTGCTGGAATTCAAAATGATAATAAAATTGATGGTGTAAGTTTAATGCCCTCACTAAAAGAAAAATCTAGAATTGACAGAAAAAATATTTATTGGCATTTTCCTCATTACCATGGAAGTCTATGGAAACCCGGTTCAGCTATCAGATCTGGGGATTGGAAACTAGTCCTTCATTATGAGTCTAATGAAGTAGAGTTATTTAATCTTAAAGATGACCCAAGTGAGTTAAATGATGTCTCAAGTTTATTTAAGGAAAAAAAAGAACAGCTTCTAAATCAATTAAATAAAATGATGAAAGAAACTAACGCAAATTCTGTTTCAATAAATAACAATTATCAGCATGTAAAATGAATTTGGATTTTAAGTATACCTCTCTGTCTTAATTTCGGATTTTTTAAGAAAATTATTACCTAATTTTAAATTATGAAAAAAATTGAACCAATTAATATAATGAATAAGTTTTCATTATTTAATGAAGAATGGATTCCTAAAATTATAGGAGAATTGAATGGTCAGCATGTAAAATTATGTAAACTTAAAGATGATTTTGTATGGCATAGTCATGAGAATGAAGACGAACTTTTTATGGTATTTAAAGGCACTCTTTTAATAGATTTTAGAGAAGGCAGAACAGTTGAAGTAAAAGAAGGTGAAATTTTAATTATTCCAAAAGGAGTAGAACATAGACCTCATACTAATGGAGAGATTGTATTTAATCTATTATTTGAACCAAAGACAACTTTACACACAGGTAATATAGAAACTAAGATGACAGTAAAAGAGTTAGATTGGATTTAGTACTTTCTGGACTGGACTCAAATCATTGATTTTTTGAGAGCAACTTATAATGATAAAACGAAAGTATAAACATAAAACAAAGGTCAGTGTAAAACTGAAAAATTAGTGAGAAAAAATCCACTACTATTCTTATACTAGACCGTTGTGCTTTATTATGACAAACTACTAACCAATGATAAAACTTTTTAGAAACACACACTACCATCTCATTTCTTTATGCCTTCTTGTATCATGTGGAATACAAGAAAAAAACCAACCAGATATTAAATTCGATTTTGACGGCTCTATAAAAAATGAGAATTATCAACTCAAAGGGAAAGGTTTTGCCTACAATAAAGGAATTGATGGACAAGCATTAGTTCTTAATTCAAATACGGGTTATAATTCCTTAGAGTTAAATAAGCTATCCCTTGACGGAACCGAGGATTTTTCTATTCAATGCTGGATAAAAACAACGTCTAATAACTCTACAGTTTTCCTTTCTCAAAAGGATTTTAATAATAAGAGCATCATAGCTCAAAAAAATGCAGGATGGGCATTATATAGTTCAAAGGGAACATTTGGTTGGAGTATTGGATCTGGAAAGCGAAGAATTAACTATGAGCGAGATAATGGAGAGAATATGCCAGTTGATGATGGTAATTGGCATCAAATTACAATAACATTTAGTAAAGAAAATGCAGAATTTCGATTGTATTATGATGGGCACAATAAAGCCATATATAAAGTAAATTTTGATTTTTCAAACAAGAATCCTTTCAGAATTGGTACCGTTGAAAACACTTATAACTATGTAAATACATATTCTCCTGACATTAAAAATGGATTAAAATTATTGCAAGAACTTGTTGATGAGTTTAATGCATTAGGTCTAGAATCATTAAAAAATAAAGAATTCTTAGACCTTATCGTAGATCCTGAAGATTTGCTTGAAAGAAAATTAGAGATTGTGAAAGAAAAAATAAAACTGAATAAAGGCAGCTTATCCAAAGTGTTTGATCTTAGAAAAGAAATGGGAGCAAACCCATATACTGTTTTTCAGAATATGGAATTAACAGTTCTTAAACCTGTAAATAAAATTTATAGCTTACAAGACGGAAAAGTTGTTATTAATGAATCTGCTGGAAAATCTTTTACAAATAGTGAGCGATTATTTCCATCGGACTTTAAGATGGACAAATTATATATATGGCGAAAAACAATAAATGAAGAGGAAGTATTAAATAGTTATAAAAAATATAAAAAGATAGAACCATATAAATTATCTGAAAATCTTAAAAACCTTAATGTTGGTGTTTGGAATATTTGGCATGGCGGAATACACTGGTCTTTAAAAAAAGATGGCTGGGATTCTCGAATGAGAATCGTTGAAATCATCAAAGAGAAAAATTTAGATATTGTTTTATTACAAGAAACCTATTCAAGTGGAGACTTTATCGCAGCTGAATTAGGATATTATTTTGCTACTACATCAGATTGGGATTATAAATATCAAGGAGCTAATATTTCAGTAATTAGTCGTTATCCAATTAAAGAAGTAAAGGTAGCAGAGGAAACGGAATTTAATAATGTTGCCGTTAAAATTTCGATAAGTAAAACTCAGGAGGTTTGGGCAATGTCTAATTGGTATGGAATGAATAACTTTCCTAAAGTTTTTGATTTTCATAAGTCTAGGTTTAAGGGATCAGATAGTGTTCCAGTATTTTTTGGAGGAGATTTTAATGCTGTCCCACATACAGATGGCGGAAAAAGTCCCGCATCTAAAAAAATGATAGAAGAAGGGTTTGTCGATGCCTACAGAAATTTGTACCCAGATGTTAAAAAATATCCTGGATTTACTCATATGAAAGATGTTAGAATCGACCAACTTTATTATAAAGGGAAAGGGTTAAAAAATAGCTTTACAGAAGTCATTTCAACATGGTCTTCAGGTTTTCCTTCTGACCATTTTTTAATTGTATCAAAGTTTGAATTAACAACCTCTGAAGAAAATAATTAAAATAACGAAAGCATAACAATGTATATAAAAAATAGATGAAACAGTAATAAATTCGTGGCTTTTGGCTCGTATCAAAGTTCGTGTTTAACTGAAAGTTTGGTGCTTCGAAATCACCTACTTTTCATATACTAACCGTTATAAAAAATATGAAGTTGATTGTGGTGGGTGATACTGGATTCGAACCAGTGACCCCTGCCCTGTCAAGGCAGTGCTCTGAACCAACTGAGCTAATCACCCATATGTTAAAATTAATTAAAAAATACCATCAAATTATCACTATGTTTTACTTTCAGTAAATTTGTATTATGAATAGAAAAAACTTCATAGTAATTATAGTATTATTGGTTATTTCTCTTGTTTCAATACTTTTTGTTCAGTTTAATTGGATAGCAGATCTTAATAGGTTGAATGAGGATAGGTTTAAAAAAGACATACAGCATGTTCTATATATGATAAATGAGAGGTTAGAAGAAAAAGAAATCATAAACTTAACAAAAGACAATTTACAAGCTACATTTAAGATTAAAAGGAGCACAGAGAGTGGAGATATAGAATTAATTGAGTCTACTTTCAATAAAAAAACTTTAGATTCTTCTGATGTATTAAACTCAGATAATTCTCTTCAGTTTGATATAGAATCTGGCGGGTCTAAAGATGGTGAAGTTAATTCAAATGTGAATGCTTCTATACAAATTGAAAATTTACAAAGTCTTAATTTAGATTCTTCTATGCAGACTCAAATCAATAAAATATTAGATAGATCTGAGATGATACAGATTATTTTAAATAAGCTACTTACAAATGACAGAACAATTACCTCTGACATTAATAAAGATTTTCTTAATAAGATGATAATGGTTAATCTGTCTCAGATGAATATGAATTTAGAGTATGAATTTTTAATTTATAACAATGAAACTAATGAAATAGAATTGTCTAGTTCTAATAATTCTGAAATACTAAATTCTGAGTTTTCTATAAACCTTTTCCAGAATGATTTGATCGATTCAAATCTTGACTTATATCTTTTTTTTCCTAATCAGAGTAGCTACATTGAAGAAAACAACTTTTTAAGTTTGGTCTTTTCTACAATATTTTTAACTCTTATAGCATTTTGTTTTTATTATGTCATCTTAAAAGTTTTTGAGCTTAAAAAATTATCAGAGATCAAAAATGAATTTATAGATAATATGACTCATGAATTAAAGACCCCAATCTCAACTATTTCTCTTGCATGTGAAGCCTTGATGGATAAAGATTTTAAGAAGGTAGGGTCCAGAGATAAATATCTAAATATTATTAATGATGAAAATAAGAGGTTAGGTGGTCAAGTTGAGAATGTATTAAGTATAGCGAAAACAGAAAAGTCGAACTACAGGTTAGAACTTAAAGAGTTATGTGTTCATGAAATAATCAAAGATTCAGTTAGTATTAACAACTTTAAAGTTGAAAAAAGAGGTGGATCTATAAAACAAAATTTAACAGCAGACACTTCTTTTATTCTTGGAAATTATGATCATCTACTTAACGTATTTAATAATTTATTGGATAACTCTAATAAGTATTCTATAGAAAAACCTCTAATAAAAATCTCAAGTTCAAATAATAAAGAATTTATGGATATTCTAATATCAGATCATGGAATTGGAATCAAAAATAGTAATATTGATAAAATTTTTGATAAATTCTACAGAGAACCACAGGGTAATATTCATAATGTGAAAGGTTTTGGTTTGGGTTTATCTTATGTTAAAAATATTTTAAATAAACATAAGGCTTCTATTTCTGTTGAAAGTGTTCTAAATAAAGGAACTATATTTAAGATTAGATTTAAAAATATTAAAGATGGATAAAAAACACATTCTTGTAGTTGAAGATGACCCTAATTTAGGTAAGATTTTAAATGAGTTTTTATCTGCTAAAGGATATAATATCACTCTCGCTGTAGATGGAGAAGAAGGAAAACAAAAGTTTTTAAATGATGATAACTGGGACATAATCTTGTTAGATGTGATGATGCCTAAAAAAGATGGGTTTTCTCTAGCAAAAGAGATAAGAAAAGTTGATAAAAAAATTCCAATAATATTTCTCACGGCTAAGTCTCAGAAAGAAAATATAATCAAAGCATTTAAATTAGGTGGAGACGATTATCTGACAAAACCATTTAGCATAGAAGAGTTACTTGTAAGGATGGAGGCCATAATGAAAAGAACTCCTCAAAAAAAGAAGAATATATTAGAAGACAATTTTAGTTTAGGAAGTTATACATATATACATAATCAAAATTTGTTAATTGATTTTAAAAAGAATGAGCATAGACTAACTACCAAAGAAAATGAGCTTCTGAAGTTATTTTGTCTAAATTTTAATGAAAAGGTTGATAGAAATACCGCTTTAATTAAAATTTGGGGTGATGATTCATATTATAATGCTAGAAGTATGGACGTTTATATTGCCAAACTTAGAAAATATTTAAAGGCTGACCCTAAAATTGAAATTAAAACCATACATGGTCATGGGTTTAAATTAATGATTTTAGATTAAAGCCTTGCTTTAACCCTTTTTTTTTATTAATAATAGGTATGAACTTAATAGCATCAATATATATTAAGGATAATAGAACTGTCAATGTTAAATCTGGAGATTTCAGAACACTAAAGGTATATCCAAAAAGTCCAATTGATCTAATTAAAGAATTTGAAGACTCAGGTATTAAAGAAATTTATGTTGTGGATCTTGGGTCTGCTAAAATGCATGAAAAAAATAATTTCAATTTACTTGAGATGATGAGTCAGTTTACGAAAATTAAAATTAATTATTCAGGCGGGATGAGAAATAGTGAACAGGTTAGTAATGCATTTATAAATGGTGCCAATAAGGTTACGTTCGGTAGTTTACCTGTATATGACAAAGAAATATTTTTAAGTTGTTTAACTACTTGGGGATATAAAAAAATTGTTCTTGCGGTTGATATTTTTAATAAAAGCTTGAGAGTTAATGGGTGGAAATATCAGACAAAGATTAATCCAATAAGTCATATCGAGTACTTTCATAATAAAGGTCTTAAAAACATTAAGGTTACTGATATATCAAAAGATGGAACACTAGATGGACCACCGTTAGCTTTATATAAGAAAATACTAAAGAAATTTCCTCATATTAACTTAACTACTGGTGGTGGAATTAGAAATTTTAAAGATTTGAATAAGCTAAAAGAAATAGGTGTTCACAACGCAATATTTGGGAGAGCTTATTATGAGGAAAAAATATCTATTAATGATATTAAGAATTATTTAAAAAAATAGATTGATCCTTTATTCTACTTTTTCTTTAATCCAATAATCATATAATTTAATGTATTTTTGCACTAATGAATTCAAAGTTATTTGATAAAAAGTTAGGTGTTATTGGAGGGGGTCAACTTGGAAAAATGTTGCTTGCTGAATGTAATAAAATGAGTATTACTACACATGTAATTGATTCTAGTGAAAAGTCTCCTTGCAAAAATTTATGTTCCAAATTTTATTTTGGAGATTTAAATGACTACAATACAATATTGAATTTTGGTAGAGATTGTGACATAATAACTTTTGAAATTGAACATATAAATGTTGATGCCCTTGATGAATTAGAAAAAATGGGTAAAAAGGTCTATCCAAGACCTGATACATTAAGAGTCATTCAAGATAAAAACCAACAAAAAAATTTTTTTAAAAACAATGAGATTCCTACCTCAGATTTCAAATATTTCAAATGTTTAGACCACCTAGCTATAGCTATAGACAAGAATGAGATAAATTTTCCATGTGTCTGGAAAAAAACAAAATTTGGTTATGATGGATTTGGAGTAAAAGTCTTAAAATCCCTAGTTGATATAGAAACCTTACCTGATTCAGAAATGATCATTGAAGAATTTGTGCCTTTTGAAAAAGAATTAAGCGTAATAGTTGCAAGAAACCCATCTGGTGAGATAAAATGTTATAATACTGTTGAAATGGAGTTTAACAAAGACTCTAATCAAGTAGAATATGTAATTAGCCCAGCAAATATATCTGATACTATTAATAAAAGAGCTCAAGATTTAGCAATTAGACTCTCAAATTCTTTAGATTCGATAGGCCTATTAGCTGTTGAAATGTTTTTGACTAATAATTCTATTTTAGTTAATGAGTTAGCTCCAAGACCTCATAACAGTGGCCATTTTTCAATTGAAGCATGTCAAAGCTCACAGTTTCAACAACATATCAGGGCTATATTTAATTTGAAGTTAGGAGAAACAAATCATTTAGGATCAGCAATAATGTTAAATATAGTTGGGAGTGAAGGATACAGCGGAAAAGTTTATTATGAAAATTTAGATCATGTTTTCAAATCTAAATTTTCAAATCTTCATCTTTATGGAAAAGAGGAGACAAGACCTAACAGGAAGATGGGGCATGTAACAATAATTTGTGATAAATTTGAGGATTCATATGAAAAAGCAAAATTCTTAAAAGAAACTATAAAGGTTAAATCAAAATAAATATGTCAAAAGTTGGAATAATAATGGGAAGTAAATCAGACTACCCAGTCATGAAGGAGGCTATAGAGATTCTGAAAAGTTTTGAAATTGATCATGAAGTTAATATTGTTTCTGCTCACAGAACTCCTCAAAAAATGATGGAATATAGTAAGGATGCCCATCATAAAGGAATAAGAGTAATCATTGCAGGAGCTGGTGGTGCTGCACATCTACCTGGTATGATTGCATCTAATTCACATCTGCCAGTAATTGGTGTTCCTATTAAATCAAGAAACTCTATAGACGGATGGGATTCTCTATTATCAATATTACAGATGCCCGGTGGAGTTCCTGTAGCTACCGTAGCACTTGATGGTGCAAAGAATGCTGGAATTCTTGCAGCTCAAATCCTTGGAACTTCTGACCATAATATATCTGATAAGATAAAAAAATATAAAAGTGATCTTGCTGATAAAGTTGTAAGAGATGACTCAACGTTATAAGAATTGCAAATGAGCAGATCGGATTCACCTATCTCTAATGAGAACTTTTTAGAGCAAATTATTAATGAGGATTTATCTAATGGGTTTGATAAAAATAAATTAAGGTTTAGATTTCCTCCTGAGCCAAATGGGTACCTTCACATAGGCCACGCTAAGTCTATATGCTTAAATTTTGGATTTGGAAAAACTTTTTCTTCACCAGTTAATTTAAGATTTGACGATACTAATCCTGAAAAAGAAAACATAACTTTTATAAATTCTATAAAAGAAGATATTAAATGGCTTGGTTTTACATGGGACTCTGAATGCTATGCCTCTGATTATTTCGATAAATTATTTGATTGGGCTATTCATTTAATAAAAAACAATAATGCTTATGTAGACTCTCAAGATCAAGAAACTATCTCAGAACAACGTGGCATCCCTACAAGTCCTGGTGTGCTTAGTCCTTACAGAGAAAGGTCAGTAGAAGAAAATTTAGATCTTTTCAATAAAATGAAAGAAGGAGGTTTTCTCCCAGGAGAATGTGTTTTGCGTGCTAAAATAAATATGTCATCTCCAAATATGCACATGAGAGATCCGGTTCTTTATAGAATAATAAATCATGATCATCATAGAACAAAAGATAAGTGGAAAATATATCCAACTTATGACTGGGCTCATGGCCAGTCAGATTATATAGAAAATATTTCTCATTCTTTATGTACTCTTGAGTTTTTAGTTCATAGGGAACTTTACGACTGGTTAATAGCACATATTCCAAAAGAAAAAGAAATTTTACCTAAGCAGAGAGAATTTGCTCGATTAAATCTTTCTTATACGATAATGAGTAAAAGAAAGCTAGCCGATATAGTTAAATTAGGTGTTGTTTCTGGTTGGGATGATCCTAGGATGCCAACTATATCTGGCCTAAGGAGAAGGGGTGTGCCTCCTGGGGCAATATTGAATTTTTGTGATAAAGTTGGTGTTGCAAAAAGAGAAAACATCATTGATTATGCACTTTTAGATTTTTGTACTCGTGAAGTATTAAATAAAATATCTCACAGGGTGATGGTTGTTTTAGACCCTGTAGAATTAGAAATAATTAATTACCCTGAAAATAAATCAGAAACCTTAACAGCTGAAAATAATCAAGAAGATGAAAGTTATGGCAGCAGGAAATTATCTTTTTCTAAAAATTTATATATTGAGAGAGATGATTTCAAAGAAGAGGCTAATAGAAAGTATTTTAGATTAACTCTTGATAAAGAGGTTAGATTAAAGAATGGTTATATTATAAAGGGAGAGAAGGTGGAGATAGATAAGGAAGGAAATATTAAAAAAATATTTTGTACTTATGACCCTAAATCTAAAAGTGGTTCAGGATCTCCTGAGAGTCTGAGAAAGGTTAAGGGCACTATCCACTGGGTTGATAAGAATAATTATGAAAACATCTCTGTCAACATTTATGATAAATTATTCTTATCTGAAACTCCTGGAGAAAATGATGACGGTGATATTACAACTCAAATTAATAATGAATCCATTAAAACTTTTGATGGAGCATGTGCGGAAATTAGTCTTCGAGATGCTACTTTTGATAAATATTATCAATTTCAGAGAAAAGGTTACTTTAAACTTGATAGCAAAAGCTCAAAAATTATTTTTAATAGGACAGTAACTTTGAGGGATAACATTAAATATTAAAGAAACTTTTTTTTATTAATTAAGTATAACTGAAGTATAAAATATCAAATATGAATACAAAGAAAATAGATTTAATTGGAGATAATCATGAATTCTTTTCATTAGACACACCTATTAGAGAAGATGCCTTCAAAAAATCTAATGATGAAAAAATAAAAAACATTCAAAAACACTTTACAAAAATTATAGATGAGTTAGGACTTGATCTAAATGACGATAGTATAAGTGGAACTCCTTACAGAGTCGCAAAAATGTATGTGAAAGAGATCTTTAGTGGTTTAGATCCAAAAAATAAACCTAAAATATCATTATTTAATAATAAGTATAATTATAATAAAATGCTTATTGAGAAAAATATTAATCTTAATTCAACTTGTGAGCATCACTTTCTGCCTATAACTGGTAAAGCTCATGTATCATATATATCAAGTGGTAAAGTGATAGGTCTCTCAAAATTGAATAGAATAGTTCAATATTATTCACATAGACCTCAAGTTCAAGAAAGGTTAACTACACAAATTTATAATGAATTGAAAGAGGTTTTAGGTACAGATAGTGTGATGGTAGTTGTAGAAGCGAAACATTTATGTATATCTGCAAGGGGTATAAAAGACTTCTCTAGTTCTACTGTTACTGAAATGTATGGTGGTGATTTTAATATATATAATAAAAGAGACGAGTTCTATAAGCTGCTCAATTCTGTAGTTATTTAACTAACATAATCACTTAAATAATTATATTTTTCTGTAAGCCTCCCATCTTTGGTGATGGTTGCACCATCTATAATTTCATTATTTTCTTCATTCAAAATAGGTAGTATTTTTTCTTTAAGGATCTTCCCAAAAAACCTTGAGGAATCTCTTGGAAGCTCTGATGGTAGATTATCTATAGACATTACTGTTATGTTTTTTTTATTTGAGAAGGGTTTCGTTATTTTTTTACTTTCAGTACAATAATCAAAAAAAGGATTTTGAATAGTTGAAGCAATTTTAGTGCAAGGTATTGCACCATCTATATCACAGCTTATATCCCCTATAACTCTTGCAGAAAAATCATCATTTATATTATCTTCTTCAAATAGTTTTGGTGATTTTGGATCCCAAAATGCTGCATTAATTAGAATTTCAGTAGTCTTACTAAATTTATGATAATTAGAAACAAATGATTCAGGTTCATTAAAGTATTCCTGTTCTTCAAATTTTTTTCCGTCTTTTCTTTTTACATATTCTCTAACACCAAGTTGACAATATACAGGATGATTATAATTTTTATTTATATAATCATTTGTGTTTACCTTAATTATTTTGAAGGATTCAAGAAGTTCAACTGCTCCTTTTGCTACTCTTCCATCTCCAATTATTAAAATTCTTATTTGGCCCTTAAATTTGAATGATGAAGTAAATTTATAAAGATCATTTGTGTCTTTAAAACAATCAAGTCTATCTAGATTAAATATATCATATTTTTTTCCATAACACATTAATGAATTATATGCTCCAGCTATTCCAGCATATTTGCCAAAAGCAACTATTCTCTTTCCTCTAGTTGCCAAACATTCATAATCTATTAATCTAATTTTTTTATTTATTATTTCTTTTAAAAGCAGTTGATTATAAAGCTGTTTTTTAATGGTATGTGAAAACATAAAGTATGTTTTATTTGGGATTAATTTTTCTTTTGGAACCTCTTTAATACCAAAAATAATATCACAATCATTTAAGTTATTAACAACATTAACAGATCGATCATTATATTCTTTATCATCAAAACACCTTATCTCGCTAGACTGACAAACTATTAAATACTCTTTAAGTTTATTGATTTCATCTGCCTGTGAAGGTGTAAATGGGGTCCTAAAATCATTTGGAATTTTATATTCCTTTATTATTCCAATTTTAATCATTTATTGAATTTAAGCTAATTTTAATTCGTTGGATCAATCTCTCTTTTTTCAAAATTCTAATGATGGTAAAGAGATCAGCGCCACTAATTTCTCCAGTTATACAAAGTCTAAGTCTCTTCATTCCATCGCCTATCTTTATTTCATTTTCTTTTAATAATTTAAAAAACAACTCTTTCGAATCTTCTTTATTTATATTTTCAAGTTCATTATTAAATGAATTAATTACTTGAAATTCGTTCTGTGAAAATTTAAACTTACTAAGGTTTTCTTTGAATTTATTTTTATTGTATTCTAGAACTAACTTTGATTCCTTTAAGATATTATTTTTAAACTCTACTCGTTCTCTAACTAAATTAATTAGCTCTGGTATTCTTTCTTCATTAATTTCATTACTTAATCCCTTTATAATTTCGTCCTTATTTTCATTAATTAATATATTAGAATCAATTTTCTTAATATGTTCTCCATTAAACCATTTCGCTTTATCATAATCATATTTAGCTCCACTTTTTATTATTCTATTTATATTAAATTTTTCTATTAATTCATTTTTTGTGAAAACTTCATCTTGAGAGCCTGGGTTCCATCCAATCATGCAAATGAAATTCACGAATGCTTCGCTTTCAAAACCCAACTCTTTGAAGCCTTGATACTTTAATTTTTCATTTTCTTCCCATTTGATTGGATAAACAGGGACTCCAAACTTTTCACCATCTCTTTTACTTAATTTACCCTTTCCTGAAGGTTTCAGGATAAGAGGTAAGTGAGCAAATATTGGCTTTTTCCATTTAAAAGAATCATATAAAAGAAAGTGAAGAGCTAGTGAAGGTAACCACTCCTCTCCTCTGACAACATGTGTAATTTTCATTAAGTGATCATCCACTACATTAGCTAAATGGTAAGTAGGCATTCCATCATTTTTGAAGATTATTTTATCATCTAATATTTTTAAATCAACTTCTATCTCTCCTCTTATTTTATCACGAATTAATATAAAGTCTTTGTTTTGATCTTTGGTATATGACTTATATCTGATTACATATTTGTCTTCCTTTATTAAGTTTTCTGTTTCTGTAGGATTAAGGGTGAGAGAATTTTTAAAATCATTTCTATTCTCCCAGTTGTAAATAAATGTTTTTCCTTGTTTTTCATGTCTTTTTCTATTTAAATCTAACTCTTCTTTATCATCAAAAGCATAATAAGCATGGCCAGATTCGATTAGTTTATTAACAAATTTTTTATATATATTTTTCCTTTCAGACTGTCTGTATGGACCATATTTTCCTGGCTTTTCTGGACTTTCATCAGGAACTATATTGCACCACTTTAATGATTCATTTATATGAAATTCAGCATTTTTATTGAACCTGCTTTGGTCGGTATCTTCAATTCTTAAAATAAATTTTCCTTTTTTACTTTTAGCTAAAAGATAGTTATATAGAGCTGTTCTAAGGCCCCCAATATGAAGAGGCCCTGTAGGGCTAGGAGCAAATCTTAGTCTTATGTCTTGCATTTATTTTTTTATAGCAATGCAAGAGATTTCTACATTTACATTTAGAGGTAATTTAGATACCTCTACAGTTTCTCTTGCCGGAGGAATCAAATTTTCAAAACTTTTTCCGTACTCTGCATTGACTTCAGCGAAATTTCCCATGTCTTTAAGAAAAATTGATGTTTTAACTATGTCGTTAAAGCCCATGTCGGCTTCATTAAGAATAGCTTCAATGTTTTTCATAACCTGACTTGTCTCATCTATAATTCCAGACTCAACAAGAGTCCCAGTGTCAGGATTAACTGGAATTTGTCCAGATACAAATAACATATTTTCGTGTTTTATTGCCTGATTATATGGCCCTATTGGTTCTGGTGCTTTTTTAGTTAATATTGGTTTTTTCATAGTTTTGTGTTTTTTACAATTTAATGTTTTTTATTTTCTTCTTAAAAAGTTTTCAGTAATCATACACCTAGCGCTACCTCCTCCTAATTTTTCGATTGTATCTAAACTACTATAAATGATTTCATTATGTGAAGTTATTAATTTTAGTTGTTCTTTTGATAAAGATTTATAAGCAGATTTACTCATTATTAGAAACTTTTTGTTTTGATTATTTTTTACTTGAAGCATATTCCCTGCAAAATTATTACATTGTTTTTCGTTTATTTCTATAATCTCTTTTTTTGATTCTATTAATTTTTTAATTACAGATTTTCTCTCATCTATATTATCAATTGAATCAAGGCAGATTATAACGTATTTGTCTGCAATACACATCATCACATTTGTATGATATATTTCTTTTCTTTTATTTTCAAATGTTTGATAAGACTTAAATGCTATGGCCTCATACCCTGATGTCTCACAAAACTTATTTAATACTTCTCTGCTAGTCCTTTCGGAAATGGCAGCGTAACATAATTTATTTTCTCTATCTAGGACCATGCTTCCTGTACCTTCAAGAAATTTATTTTCTTTTTCATACTTACTTAAGTCTATAGTCTCATTAATTAAATACCCATTATCTCTATAAGAATTTATAATATCAATCCTTTTTTCTTTTCTTCTTATCTCAGAAAACATAGGATATAAATATATTTTTCCATCTTTATGAAGGCTTATCCAATTATTAGGAAAAATACTATCTGTTGTTATAACGTCTTCTCTATCTTCAAATATTTCAACCTTAATGTTCTTCTGTTTAATTTTCTTAACAAGTTCTTCAAATTCAGAAATAGCATTCTGTAATATCTCTTTATTTTTTAATGTTTTTTCTTCTTTTTGAAAGTGATTATTTTTTGCTGTTTCAGGGTTAAAATTAAAATGCTTAGGTCTGATCATAAATATTTCTGATGTAATTTGATTCATTCTTTTTTTTATTTTATTTTATTAATTATATTAATTTATACGTAATTGTATTATCTATTTGTATTTATGTATCCTATTATGTATCCTATTATGTATCTTTTTTATATGATAAAAGATTTCCTCTTTTAAATAGTTTTGTTTCTATTTTTACCTCTTTTTTTTCATTCTTTATATCATCAATATTCATCTCTTTACTGATATAATCAAGCTCACTCATATACTCATATATTTCTTTTGTTTTTTGAATTGAATCATGTCCTAGTACTGCTGAAATTTTATATATATTTTTTGTTTTATAATAAATATTTGAAGCATATGTATTGACTGCGTCATTAAATGTTTTATGTTCATTCACACTCGCTTCTTTTATCCATTTTTTAAATGTTTTAGTTCTACTTGATTTTTTTTCAGGTATTTTAAAGATTAAATTTTTATCATCTTTTCTCTTACCTAGAAGTTTTCTTGTGTTAGAGGAAAATGTATTTACAAATTCTCTTTTATTTTTTTCTATTCTATAATAGTAGGTATTCTCTTTCAACCTTTTTATATGTCTCCACTTAAGTTCTTCTATTACATTTAGTTTTGTTCCGGTTTTATATGAAAATAAAAATGCAATTTTTAAATCTTTCCATTTTTTAATATCTGTTTTTTCTAGTTTTTTGATTTCTGAATCAGTAAATACATTTCTTTTTCTTTTTTCTTTTTTATATAGAATCCCTGACACATTTGGATATTCACAAACTCTATTATTATAAAGGGCAATTAGAACTGATTTAAAGTTATTCCAGTATTTTGAAGCAGTACTTCCCTTTAGCTCNCCCTCTTTTATTTTTANTTCAATTATTTTTTTAATNTTTAATAANATATCTGNNTTTAATTNGNTTGTTTTTATNTGATCTAANTCTTCGTATTGTTTTCTTATAAAATTATATACTGCGTTTGGGTTATTAATATTTGAGTTAAGAAAAAATTGATTCTTGAAAAGATACTCCTCTTTATTCTCAGGTTCTGGTGTAATTCTGCCATTATCTAGATCATCTTTTGCTCTCCTTAAGATCTCATCACATGCTATTTTTACATTATTATTATGTTCTTCTTCAATCTTATTTTTTGGCAATACCCACTCCCATAATTTAAGGCTTTCTACCTTTGCCTTATTCTGATTAATTCTAAATCTCAGATAAATATTATTTTTATCCTGTTTAGGGTTCTTTCTTTTCCAAAGTTGAATTTTCAAATTATGTATCCTTTATTGTATCCTATATATAAACTTAAAAATAAGTCATATTATTTAAATAAAAGATATTTTTTTAAATTCTATTCAGTGGTAAAGTAGAACATCGGAATAAACCTCCATATTTAGAAATCTCTCTATAGTAAACCTTTTCAACGTTAATTCCTTTACTAGTAAGAATTTTATTGAGTCTAGTAAATGTTGAATCAGATATGATGGTTTTTTCGTTAATTGAAAATAAATTAGAGCACCCATCATACTGTTCTTCCTTACTTATTTTAATTATGCTATTCTCTCCAAAAATTTCTATTAGTTTTTCTAATTCATTTTTCTTCTTAAACCCACCTTCATAAATTATAATATTATCCTTTCCAACTGGCTGCATGACACAGTCTAGGTGAAGTATATTTTTATATGGGTCATTGTCATCTTTTACTAAGTCAAAACCCAATACTTTTTTATCTGGGAAGTGTTTCTGGATAAATGGAATTGATTTAGATGATGTTCTTGATACTTTTAACTTGTCATCATTAGAGTAACCGATAAAAATATAGTTATTATGAATAATAATATCACCTCCTTCAATACTTATATCCTCAGGAATAATTATTTTTTCATCTTTTTCAAAGTTGTCTAATAAATATTTAATTCCACCTTTCTCTTTATTCCTTTCTTTGATAATATCCGGAATAAACAATTTATCTTCTATAACAAATGCTATATCTCTTGTAAAGATCTGATTTAAATTTTGAATATTATTTGGTCTTAATACCTCTACACCATTTCTTAAAAGGATATTATTAAGGTTTTCTATTTCGTTAATACAATCTCCCTCTTTAGGATACGTATTATTTATTAAATTTTCTTTTGTTTTAGGATCAATGCACTCTTCTATTGAAGGTGGTTTGCCCATATCTTCAGCTATCCCAAGGACTACTGTAACAAGCTTTCCAGTCTCATTTTTTATATTTAATCCCATTATTTAGATATAGGCATTTTTAATTTTAAATATTTTTTTGGCCCAATGATAGCATTCAGTACTTCAAAATTTAATTCTTTGAATGGTTTCCCTCTAGTCTTAATAGATAAAGTATGAGTAGAGTTAGGTTTTATATTAATTATGTCACTACTTGTCTCAAAGGTATACTCACTTAAATTTTTTAATAAGAAGGGTGCGTCAGAAATATTTTTTAACCTTACATTTTTGATTGTAGACTTTCCATCTTCTGAATATCCAAGCTCAAGGTCTCCTATATTATCAATAGTTAATGATTTTTTTACTAATTGATTTATATATTCCTCTTTCCCAATTAGAAGTTCATTATAAAAAACAGCAGTTCTTCCTGAAAAAAGAGCTTCCTTTATCCCTTCCTTACTCTTATCCTTTGAAAATACTAAGGTTATAGGTCTGTGACCAGGTAATATATTGTCATGAATCTCACCATCATCAGGAACTTTAAATAACCAATCTATAAGACCATGAATATCTGATGTCCCCATAATTGTCAAATTATGTTCAAGTGCAATTTGTAAAGCTTCTTCAGAATAATATAATTCATTAACGACCTCTATACCATGAAGCAAATTATTTTTAATTAGATACTTATGAAAATCATCTAATTTTGCAATTCCATCACTTCTTTGGGCAGGCCATGCTGGATGATTCCAAAAAACAAAAGCGTTTTGTTTATTAGCTTCTTCTATACCTTTTAATGAATCATTTTCATGTAATAATTTATTAGCATCATTGATAAATATTGCATTTATATGTCCAGGGGGCATTGATCTCGTTATTTCTTGACCATTAATTACAATTAGTTTTTTTTCTAAGTTTTTATTCTGTCTTTCTGCAAATTGACTTGCTATTATATAGACTCTATTTCTATCTGGATTTTCTATATCTTGAGAATGTGGTTGATACTCCAAGTGATCAGTTAAAGAAATTGCATCAAGTCCATCTTTTATTGCCTCTTCAACCCTAATTGAAGGCCAAACTTTGCCATCTGAGAAAACAGTATGTTGATGGAAATCTGTAAGCAATGTTTTGTAATTATCCAGATCAGGAAAAAACATTTTTCTTTCATATTTTGAAGTAACTTGGGCTTGGATAGATGTAACATATAATGGGAATAGTAGTATTAGAAATATTGGTTTAATATTTATCATTTTAATTGTTGGGTTTTTTTATTGTTATTAAATATATAAGTATTATTTTATTAAAAATTATGAGATCATATTATTTTTTATTTATAATCTTTTTACTCTTTAGTTGTAAGTCATCGAGATACCTTTTGTCAGAGACAGGTTTTCCTAAAGCTCCAGATTATAAATACATGAAAAACTGGATTTCTTCGCCTAAAAAAGAGATTGCTTTACCATCAAATTATATAGATTCTCTTTCTGACTTTAAGTCTAATGTTGATGTTTTTTATATATATCCTACAGTTTATTACTCAGGGTATAATGGTAATTTTTGGAATTCTGACATTGAGAGTCAAGATCATATAAACAGAGTTGATGCTCTTGCATTAAAAAATCAAGCAAGTGTTTTTTCAGGTATCACAAATGTATATACTCCATTATATAGACAACTTTTTTATGATGGTTTAATTTACCAAAATACTAATGAAATATTAACTGATATAGCTCTTGATCCGGTCCTGAAAAAAGATTTTAAATACTATAAAGATTTAATATATTCTAATAAGTCTCTAGCTCTATTCTCTTTTGAAAACACAAAACAAAAATTATATGCTAAAGAATCTTATGATATAGCTTATAATGATCTTAAAAGAGCCTTCCTTACTTATTTAGAATTTGAAAATAAAAATAAAAAAATTATTATAGCGGCTCATAGTCAAGGAACTTTACATGCATCTAGACTTATAAATGAAGTTATTTTACCTGATAAGGAGTTAAGACAAAAGCTAGTACTTGCTTATTTGGTTGGAATGCCTATCAAAGGTGAATTTAATAGTTTTCCTGAATGCAGCAGTCCCGATCAAATAAATTGTTTTATGTCTTGGAATACACATGCAGGAAATTATTACCCTTATGATAATGAAGTTTATGGTAAAATAACAGCAACCAATCCTATAACATTTTCTTCAAGTAGTACTACTAGTTTATTAGAGGCTCACAAGGGTATACTAATGCCTAATTTTTTTCAGATGTTTAAATATCAGGTATTGAAACAGCCAATAGGTGCTCTCAAATTAAAAAACTCTAGTAAAATATCAGCCTTATCGGAAAGGGGGTCTTTGCAATTAAAAGAATTGAATATCCCNTGGATAAAAATNTTTGAAAAAGAAAGTTTTCATGCTGGAGATTATAATTTCTTTTGGTTAAATATAAGAGAAAATTTACATCNTAGNTTATCAAAATATTTTGANTAAANANATTTTCATNTTACTTNTTATNATNGTTGCTTNTTTTATAGCATGNGATAAGAATGANGAAGAATGNTGTGATAATATAGAGAAAGAAGTTTTTAAAGATCTTGGNTNTGATGGCCCTTATGAATACGGCAGGAAATATTATGGAAGAAATCAGTATGTTGAATTCCATGTTGGAAATTTGCCTATANTATTATCNGNTCCTCATGATGGAGATTTAGAACCTGTTGAAATTGCTGATAGATCNTACGGTGTTTCTGTNACNGATACCAATACNAAAAAATTAACACTAGCTATTAAAAATGCATTTCTTANNAAATTTGGTAAGACACCATATGTAATTATTAATAANTTAAAAAGAACNAAATTAGATGCTAATAGAGATAGTATTGAAGGAGCTCAAGGTAACAGNTTTGCTAANAGAGCATGGGAGGAGTATCACTATTATGTTGAGGAATCAAAAAAGAAAATAATTAAAGACTTCAATTATGGATTATTTTTAGATATTCATGGGCACGGAGCAAATCCAGATGGCTTTTATGATCTTAGGTCATGGCTNGGGTATCTTATAAGTGGAGATGAATTACAATTAAGTAATATAGAATTGAATAAAAGTANATATGAAAATAANAGCAGTATCAAGACTCTTTCATATCTATCAGANNANTCTTTTATAGAAGTATTAAGAGGAAAAAATAGTCTNGGAGAAATTCTTGATAGNCTAGGTTATAGATCTGTGCCAAGTATTAATGATCCTAGTACAGAAGGAAAGTTTTATTATAGTGGTGGTTTTAATACTTTGAAACATGGATCATCAAACTCTGGNGGTCCTATAAGTTCAATACAGCTTGAACTACCTAAGCCTGGTGTCAGAGAAACAGAAACAGATTGGAAAAATTATTCTAATGCTTTAGTNNTTGCCTTAGAAAAATATTTTAAAATACANTATGGTATAGACTTATAGATTTAGTCTAACCTGTACCTTCCATTTGGCAGATTAGTTGGAAATTTAAATTTTGGGTCAGTTAATAAAGAGTAAACTAACTGGTCGCCATTTTTTACTTTTTCTTTTGTATTGAGCCTCCATTCGTGTTGTATTTCTTCTAGTCGTCCAGGAAACTCTTGTGCCCCCAGTATAGAAGTCAATGCCCAGTAGGTATATTCTGTGATTTGACAGGAGTAGTTACAGGTTTTATCATCATAAGTATACCAGGCACTAGATGGGTATGAATTAGGAACATTTTTAAAGTATCCTCCTCTGGCTTCATCCATTGCCTTTGCTATTTCCGAATTTTTATTTTCACCAAATTTATTAGGGTACACTTCAGCATAACCACGTTGTGTAATAAGGTGCAGAATTTCTTCGAGAGAAGCATCAAATCTAGGATTCCCATTAATTATTGATACCTCTTCATCATATAATTCTAAAAAAGCTGAATTTCTAATAGGGANCCTTATTGCAGCACTTGATTCTTCTTCATTCATAGCCATTAATAACCAAGCTTTTTTATCAATTAACCTATTTACTATTCTTTGATTATCAGCAGTTCCATCTTCATCATTATCCAAATATTCAGCCAATATAGAGGCNGCGTGAAGNACTTTCTCATTTTCTACATTTTCAGTAGCATAAATTTTAATGCCAAATACCTCTGTTGTTTTACAGAAGTATTTAAAGTAGTTTTTATCGGATTCACTTACTCCAGTTATTTTAATATATTCTGTTCCGTATTCTAAATCCAAACAATTTTCGTAATTATCTTGGCATGAAAAACATAAAAAAAGAATAAATAAGTATAAGTTTCTCATATTAATTAAAGAGTCTTTTTCTTTTATTATACTTTATTTGAGAATTATAGTATTGTGATGACTTGTCATTTGACTCAAGTCTTTGAATATCAAAAAACTCAGGAATTTCTTTATTTTCTAAGACTACATCTNTTACTAATTCACCTAATCCTGGACCTAATTTAAAACCATGACCAGAGCTTCCAGCAAGAACTAAAACATCATCGTTTTTTTTATGCCAATTAATTATAAAATTACCGTCTAGGCTGTTTTCATATTGACAAACTCTAGTCTCTGAGATAGGGAGTCCTTTAAGCTTTGGGAACCTATGATATAAATAAGATTTTGTTCTTTTTACCAGGTCGGGTATAGGTATTCTATCNGAAGTATCTGGATCAAATAGAGTTGATCTCTCATCATAGGCAATCTTGAAACCCTTATTTAGATGGAAAGGAATTCCGTAATATGATGGATTATTTTCATTTAAATCTAGCCAGCAAGGCATCGAATTCAGGTCAAATTCTATTGCTTTATTATTAGGCACAGAAAAATAATATACTTCTTGTCTGGAGACATATGTGCTTTTCCCAAGCATTTCAGGTAAAAGTTTTCTTCCCCAAGGCCCACATGCAATTACATATTTATCTGCATTAATTTTTTTNTTATTAAAATATATGTGGTTTTTATCTAGATTGCTCTCATTAATTTCTACTTCTCCAATATAAATTTTTCCACCATTTGCTTTAAAGTTTCTTACTACACTTTTACAACACCTGCTTGCAAATAAAGCACCTGCTTTTTTTTCATAATAAATTTCATTTATATCATCTAAATTAATGTGAGGGTATTTTTTGATGACTTCATTTTTTGATAGGCTAGATATTGAGTNTCCACAACTTTCTATATGTTTAGAAGAGTTCTTTATGTAGTTACTATCATCTTGGCTAACGAGCCAGAGCATTCCACACTCATGGTAAAGTTTTCGTTCACTTTTATTTGAAAGTTCCTCCCAAAATTGAAATGAATTATTAGTTAGTTCAGTATATATTTTATCTTCACCATAAGCTAACCTAATAATCCTAGANGCACCGCCAGAACCTGATCTTGAATTTCCTGCTCCCCACATATCATATAGATCGACATCTAATCCCTCTTTCTGGAGGTGATATGCTGTACATGCTCCCCATATTCCAGAACCAATAACNGCTACTTTCATTTTCTAATTTTATTTAAAAATAGTTTCTATAAATATAGATTTATTATTTTTAACTGTGAGAAAAATATTTATAAATCAAGGNTATATAGGAATCATACTTTTTGTAANATTTAATNNAATNGCAATGGTTTATTATCCTGGTGGNACAATTATTGATTCTACNACTGAGGGNTATCTNTTTTTNTATAATTTNTTCAGNAACCTTGGNGAGTGGACAGCAAAAAACGGTCAGTCTAATNTTTTATCTGCTTACTTGTTTAACTCCTCAATGCTTATTCTAGCACTTTCATATTCTCTGTTTTATATTTCTTTTTTAAGAATGCAATTACAGNTAGGNGATAANTCAATTTTAAGTTTTCTNCTTATTACAAGTATTATTATATCACTTACTGGATTTGTATTTGTTGCCATATTTTCCTCTGANCCAGAAACTTTTGATATTCANATACTCTTTGTTAANATTGGATTTTATTCACTATTCGCTCACTGTATATTTCAATATCTATTTATTAAATCTATTGATGCTTTCAGTAAATTAATTACTTCAGTAACCTTAATATTTGTTGTCCTGTTATTTTTATTTATTCTAGTGATGGAATTTGGCCCAAGTCCCTTTGAAAATAACCATTCTCTATTTATACAAGTGACTTCTCAAAAAATAATAGTGACTAGTATTTTAATTTACTTTTTTTTCCAAGTAAGAGAAGCTAGATACTTAAACTAATCTTTATTTTTATTAATTGCTATACTGATTAATTTCAGTTCTTTTTCAGAAAATTTATTATTTATATAGCATGAGGAATGGAATTCATTTATGAGTTTGTTTTGTAAGAAAAGATCAATATTTGAAGATCTCACACTTGAGCCAGGCATTATTGAAATTCTTTTTTCTCCTTTTTCAGCNAGTTCATTAATNAGNTTTATCCCAGNNNCTGCACTTTCTTTTTGACCACTAGTTAATATNCTATCAAATCCTAAATCAATAATTTTTTCCATNGANAAAAAAGGNTCNCNNGTNAAATCAAATGCCATATGAAAAGTTAAAGANATNCCTNTNGATTCTTTTACTANTCTCTTACAGTTGACGTAATCTATAGCGTTNCTTTTATCTAAAATACCAAGAACAANACCTTTACAACCNATATCTCTACAGTATTTNACTGAGTCAATCATTTCATTTAATTCCTTTCTATTATAGNTAAAGTTTCCAGGNCTTGTTCTAATTATNGGATGAATAGGTATATTTTTAGATNNAGCATATTCTATATCTGAANNTGGGGGAGTAANACCTCCAACTTCTTTNTNNACACANAANTCCACTCTCGAAACTTTGTGTTTNATAATTTTATTAAAATCAGTTAGATTAAAGCTGCAGACTTCTAATNTTCTTGTCAATTTTGCTTTTTATATTTAGTATAAAAAACTTTCATATAGAATTTATCTTTATTTNCGATCATTTTCTCAAATGTGTTTGGAAAACTTGGGAATGCAATAAGTTTATCTGCAGTNAGGTTTTGCATCGCTATCTCTTGGAAAAATACTGTAGACTCGCCCTTATATGAATATGATATAATACTATCAAAAACATGTTCAGCCGGATCAGAATCTGTAGAATAATAAGCATTATCTCTCATTATGACATTTTTTTCAGGATTAGAAATTATTCCTACAGGATCAAGTTTATTATTTCTTGCTATATAATATATTGCTTTTGAAGGAGGAGATAAATTATTTAATTTATCAAGTGGTCCTGTAACTATCTCAACTCTATTCAATACAATATTTTCGGCAGTATCTAAAAAGTTATTATAATTTCCTAAATCTATAATTGGATAAATTCCAGATGCTGATTGCCAATAAATTTTATCGTCTAGATTAAAGCTTTCATTTTTGTCTAAATTATCAATAATTGATAAATCTGTACTTGATCTGTCTATCTCGTAGTAACTGTAATGTTTTGTTAAAGGAGAATTAAATCTAAAAACATATTGGAGTGAATCATCTGCAGGGCTGTTTGCATTTCCCTCTTCAGGATTATTAAAGTAAAGAACAAGTTTAGTGTCCTCGTCTTCTAGGTCAAAGCTAACAATTTGTTTATTATTTTCTCCTGGGACAAAAGCTATTCCTCTAAGCTGATCGAGTAATTCGAAATCGGTAACTTCATCTATAATTCTTCCCAAAATAAATTTTCCATATTTATCAGTTATTGGTATGGTAAGAAAAGTGTCTTTATTCAACGCAGTGAATCTTGTAAATCCAATTATACCCTTAGGCGGACTAATTTCNGTATANCTTGAAGAGGTGTACAATCCTGAAGAGAATAAAGTATCTTCGATCTGAGTTATGGTCATTTCTTGTTCTTCAAAAGTTTCATCTCCATAAACTTTAGATAATTTTAAATATAAAACAGCAGAGTCTAGTTGAGAGGATGAATTTGGTAGATAATAGTTTTCTGAAACTTGACCAGGTTGAGGTAAAACATCTGACCCCTCTTGGAAAATAAATTGAGAATAAGCAATTGATTTTATGTTCCCAAAAATTGGATCATTNTACTTTCCAAAGTATAGATCTCCATCGTCAGTCCTTACNCTGTCTAGATAAATATTTGATGCATCTAAGGGTATTTCAAGATANTGAACTTTTATTTTTTCTTTTTGATTTGATAATANTTCATCTATACCTATCTCACTTGTTTCATCGCAGTTATATAGGAAAANAGATAAAATTATTANTAGTCTANTTGAGAATTTCATTATATAATTTATAATGTGATTCAACGGATTTTTCATCATCATCAATAGAGTGTATTTTCTTTTTTGGAGATATCTCGCTTATTGTTTTTTCAACATTTTTACTTAATTCTTTTTTAGGTCTTATTACGGCTTCAGAATATTCAGAAGCTATTTTAATTAGTCCACTATAGTCTAATGACTCAAGAGGTTTAAGCATTTTCTCATTTAGTTCTTCNTCGTCTTCAAGTACCTTCTCAATCATTTTTTTATCCAGTTTCTCTTTAAACTCATTTTTNTAAATAGAGTATATGCACTTAGTATTTTCAAAGATGTGCTGCTCNGAATAAATTGTTTTTATAAATAATGGNACCAATGAACTCATCCAGTCATTACAGTGAATGATATCTGGAGACCACCCTAATTTNATAACTGTCTCTAAAACTCCTTTACAGAAGAAGAGACATCTNTCGTCATTGTCNTTATGAAATTTTCCGCTCTTATTTTTAAAAACTGTTTTTCTTTTGAAGTAATCTTCGTTATCAATAAAATAAACTTGAAGTTTTGCGGCGGGGATGGAAGCAACTTTTATAATAAGTGGTCTGTCATCATCTCCGATTGGTATATTCATTCCAGATAATCTTACCACCTCATGNAGTCTGTTTTTTCTTTCATTTATTAAACCAAANTTTGGGACTAAAATTCTAATTTCAACACCTTTNTCTTGCATTTCTTGTGGAAGCTTTCTAACTATTTCAGANACATAAGTATCGTTAAGAAANGGTTTGATTTCTGAAGCAACATAAAGCACTCTAAAATTTTTAGCCATTATTTCGGTGAATAGTAATTATTAAATGAANAACAAATTTAAATAAAATAAGTCATTTTTCAATTTTATGATTAATCATTAATAAATTTTATTTTACGTAATCATTTAGACTTAAATTTGTTAACTAAAATGTAACGTTGAAAAAGCAAAATATTATAATAAACACATTTCTTTCATTAGCGCTAGGTTGCTTTTTGATATATATAGTTTTTGACAAAATTGATCTAAAATCTTTTTATGCTAAACTCTCTGAGATAAATTATTCTTGGATTTATTTTTCTATGTTTATNTCAATTTTTGAACATGTCTTAAGAGGGTATAGGTGGAACCTTCTAATGANAACTCCNAAAACTAATCTTTCAACTTATGTTACNACGAATGTAATGATTGTATCATATTTTTTTGCATTGTTCATTCCTAGGTTTAATGATTTTATAAGATGTTACTTGATTTCAAAAACTAATAATATTAAGGTTTCTACTTCATTAGGTACNGTAGTCTCTGAGAGAATATTTGACCTTATTTCTCTTTTNNTAATTTTATTAATTTTTATAGTTCTAGAGTTTGAGCTTTTCTATTCTTTTCTGAAGGANTATGTCTTTATAAACATTACACTTAACCCAACTAATATTTTGATATTACTGNCTGCTNTAATACTGGTNTTTATATTAATTAGATATTTTAGTAAGAACTCTAAAATGTTTTCAGAAAAGTTTGAAGAATTTAAGGCCGGCTTCTTTTCAGTAGGTAATATTTATAAAAATAAGGCCTTTATTGTATCTACAGTATTATTATGGGTTATCTACTTTCTAATGGGTTATGTTATTTTCTTTTCTTTNAATGAGACAAGTTCTTTAGGGATAAATGCAGGTTTTGCTGTTCTTATTGCTGGGTCAATTGGAATGATTGTACCAGTAAATGCTGGAATTGGAGCATATCATTTTTTAGTTGCTTCAATATTAATAAGTTATAATATCAATTATGAGTCTGGTTTGTTTTTCGCNACTTTATTACATACTTCACAAATAATTTGTCTAGCAATTTTGGGTATTTTTAGTTCAATTATTTTATTTCTTAAGATTAGATCAAATGAAAAATAAACTGGTAACATTAAANAANNTATCAGANCTTNTGTCTGATTTAAAACTAAGAAAATTAGATGTTGTCTTTACAAATGGATGTTTTGATATAATTCATCCTGGACATATTCATATCTTAGAAGAAGCAAAATCTNATGGTGATGTCTTGATAGTGGGATTAAATTCTAATAGATCAGTTAAAANNTTAAAGGGTGAATCTAGACCGATAAATAGTGAGTCCGATAGAATAAAAATTTTATGTTCTATTAAACATGTNGACCATGTAATTGTTTTTGATGAAGATACTCCAATAGAATTAATAGAATTAATTAANCCAAATTTCCTTGTGAAAGGTGGTGATTACAATAAATCAGAAATTGTCGGCGCAGATTTAGTTGAAAAGAATGGAGGAAGCGTAATTATTATTGACCTACTTGGCGGTTACTCTACTTCATCAATTATAGATAGATTAGAGAAATAATTTTTTTATTAGATATTAGGTTTTATCTATTTAACCTTTAGATTTGATGTCGCTTTTTATATAAATATGGATAAAAACTTTTTAGATGTAGTTAATAATAACCTCTCCGTTTCACTTAAGAAGGTTAACATCATTAATGTGAAGAGATCCTTCACAATTGATAATTATTATGATATTGATAATACGATAATCTNTCCCATCTCTGGAAATTTTCGATACGGAAAGTATAAAAAAATAATATCTAATGAAGACTGTATTTTTATTCCTGCNCACTCTACTGTCTCTTTATCTTTTGGCTCTAAAAGAACAAAGACACTTGCTTATGANGATTTTATNGATAAAAAAACAAAATATATTGATGAAGATAATAACCTCAGAAAAAATTCAAATTTAGANAGATACCTAATAATTAACCTTGATGTAAAAGCCTATGACCTAGTCAATATCTTTCATACAAAGAATTTAGATTTATCTATTCTATATAAGAATTCNCGNGTGACATCTTTATTCAAGGGTATTNCTCGTGAGATTTACTCTGACCTTCCAGGAGCTCAAAAAGTTATAGAATCTCTTTCTAATCAGTTAGTATATGAGTTAATTAGAGACATACTATCTAGGCAACCTCTTTTCTCTAGTATAGAAGAAAACTTTAAGTTTTTTAACGATGAGAAGATTCTAGATCTCTTCAAGTTTATTGAAGAAAATATTGGAAAGGAATTATCAAATAAGACATTATCAGATCATCTCAATATCTCTGAGGACTATGTTGGTCAATTTTTCAAAAATAATATTGGATTTCCACCTCAGGATTATATTGAGCACAGGAGAATGGAAAAAGCAATAAAGATGTTAAGAGAAGATTCTGAAGCGATTAAGGTCATAAGCAATGATGTTGGCTTTAGAGATACCGCATATTTTTGTAGGCGATTTAAGATGATGTTCGGTGTTCAGGCTGGTAAAATGAAGAAAAGGTTAAATGAAATTTAGCCTTTAAGTCCTCTCCTCATCTCTGATTCTATAGCCTTTTTTAATTTACCAGTTTTAAATAGTTTATATAAAACTATAAATACAATCAAGTAGAAGGCACTTATTATTCCATAACCAGAAAAGTCGCTATCAAGCATAGAGTTAATATATTTTGCCAACGTTAGACTTGCAAAGCCAATGGTAAATAGAAAAATAAGGAATAGAATAAAAAATGAGATTAGCTTAGATATTATAGAAGATATCTTTTCAATTATATCTCCCTTCATATGCTCAAACCTATCTTTTAAAAATGAAGGTATAGACTCAAGAACTTTATCAATTTTTATCATAATTCTTAAGCAAAGTTACTTTCTTTTTTATTATCATATATAATCTTAATAATTAACATTAAATTAACTTATATATTTATTTCAAAATAATTTTTGTTTTACTTTAGTAAAATGAATCTATTCAGATCAGATTTTATAATTCCTTCAATCCTAACAGTAATTTGTTTAATAGTCTACCCTTATCCAGAAGTTGCTATGTGGGTTGTTTTTTTTCTTGCGGCCTATTCTGCAATTGCTAATGATAGTATACAAACAATAGGCACGTTTATTGCCTCTAATTCTGATAAGAAGTGGTATTATCTCTGGATTTATATGGGAGGAATTTTTGTTATTACAGTTTCATACAGCTGGTTTAATTATGGTGGAGATATAAGTTATGGAAGACTTGCCTCAAAGGGATTAAACGAAGCTCCAGAGACCTTTAAATTTCTTCAAGTATTTTCTCCAGTTGTCTTATTAATATTAACAAGATTTAGGATGCCGGTATCTACATCGATACTCTTACTTAGTGCTTTTGCTACTCAGGCGAGCTCAATTACAAGTATTCTTCAAAAAAGTTTTTTTGGTTACTTTATAGCTTTTTTTGTAGCAATTATTGTTTGGACATTAACTACTGAGTTATTTGAAAAACATAAAAACTCTAAACCTTCGAAGCTATGGCTACCTTTGCAGTGGGTTTCAAGTGGTGCACTTTGGTCTACTTGGATTATGCAAGATATGGCTAATGTTGCGGTAGTACTACCTAGATCTCTTTCAACAGATGAATTTATAGTTGTTGTGTCTTTTATCTTTTTTGGCCTTGGGTTGCTTTTTTATCTTAGAGGAGATAAAATACAACAGATTGTTTTAGAGAAATCAGATATAATTGATGTGAGAGCAGCTACTGTAGTTGATTTTATTTACGCATGCTTGCTATATTATTTAAAGGCAATAAGTACTATTCCAATAAGTACAACATGGGTATTTATTGGACTTTTAGGAGGCAGGGAGTTAGCAATTAATTTAAAACTCAAGTCTAATGGTGATTATAAAAAAGCATTAAAGATGTTAGGGAAAGATGCTTTTTATGCTGGAATCGGTTTAATTGTCTCTTTAATATTAGCATTATCTATAAATGAAAACATGAGAAATCAATTATTTAATTAAGTTTAATTTTCTCTGGAATTATTATTGCGTTTGGAAATTTTTCTTTAAATCTCTTGAATTCTTTATTGACTAGGAATCTGTCGTAATAGTTACCAACTTTTACTCTGTAGTTAGGTTGGGTAAATATTGTTGTCCTATAAATAATACTATCAATTTCATTTATTTTTTCTTCTGTTTCTTCAGCCATAGTCCTGTCACCACCGAGATATAACTGAATTGTAAAGCCATCAATATATTTAATATTTTGACTTTCTATTTTAATTATAGAGATAACACTGTCTAAGTCTTTAGATATATCATTTATATCTATATAATTAGTTGTATTACTTTTCTCTGAGTTATTTTTTAACTTGACTTCTTCTGATCTTATATATGCTAAATCTTCAAAGTATGTCCTTCCTTGATTTTTTACTTCGACTGGTTTTTGTGAGACACAATTACTTATTAGTAATAGTAAACCAAAAAAAATTAATCTTCGATTATCACACATTTTTCAGAATTTATATCACCTTCTACTTTCTTAAATTTAATATCTTTTTTAACTGAACCATCAGAGTATCTTACAGAGACTCTTGAGTTCCGTCCAAAAGTTTTTTCTGATTTTATTGGTTGTGTTTTTTCAGGATTAGAAGTTCTGTTTCCTGTTAAAAGTGATCTAGATTCTTCTTTATTTGTCTCATAATTTTCTTTTGAAGCTTTGTTTTTTGCCTCCTCAACTTGATTAGAATTTTGAACAGGAATTAAACATTTTGTCAGGAATGATATAGTTTCTTGATTAACTTTAGCAATGAATTTTTTAAATAATTCAAATCCCTCAAACTTATATATTACTAACGGATCTTTTTGTTCATAAACTGCACTCTGAACAGATTGTTTTAAATCATCCATTTCTCTAAGGTGTTCCTTCCAATTAAAGTCAATCATTCCAAGAGAAATTATTTTTTGCATTTCTTCAATTATATTTTTACCCTCATTTTCAATTACATCATCAAGATTTACTGAGACTCCAATTTGTTTAGTTCCATCAGTGAATGGAATAAGTACATCTTTCACTACTGCTCCTCTTTCTTTCTTTATTTTTTTTATAATAGGCATGGCAGCTGAAATTATACTGCTATTTTTTTTATCATAATTATCTATTACATCATTGTATAATTTTTCTGTAATGGTGGTGCTGTCATTTTTTAGAAATTCTTCTTTTGTAAGTTTACTATAGTCCAATCCTAGAATGGTTAATGTATTAAGTCTAAAGTCATCATAATTCTCAGAATCCTTAGACCCAAGAACTATATCTTCGCAAGTATCAAATAACATATTTAAAATGTCTACATCTAATCTCTCTCCATTTATTGCGTTTCTTCTTTTCTTGTAGATAACTTCTCTTTGAGAATTCATTACATTATCATATTCTAATAGACGTTTTCTAATAGCAAAATTGTTTTCTTCTACCTTTTTTTGTGCTCTCTCTATAGATTTTGTGATCATGCTGTGTTGGATAACTTCATCTTCATCCATATTCATTCTATCCATCACCTTAATCATTCTGTCTGAACCAAATAATCTCATCAGGTTATCCTCTAAAGAGACAAAAAACTGAGACGAACCAACATCTCCTTGCCTTCCAGATCTACCTCTTAGCTGTCTATCTACTCTCCTTGACTCATGTCTTTCTGTCCCAATAATAGCAAGTCCACCACTTCCTCTGGAATCTTCAGTAAGCTTAATATCAGTCCCTCTACCGGCCATATTCGTAGCAATAGTTACTGTTCCAGGCTTTCCAGCTTCAGCTACTACATCCGCTTCTTTTGAATGTTGTTTAGCGTTTAATACCTGATGAGAGATTTTTTTCATATTTAGCATTCTGCTTAAGAGCTCAGAAATTTCTACAGATGTTGTTCCAACTAGAATTGGTCTTCCATTATTTTTTAATTCAATTATCTCGTCAATAACTGCATTAAATTTTGCTTTTAATGTCTTGTAGACTTTATCCTCCATGTCAGACCTTACTATATCTCTATTAGTAGGGATTACAACACAATCTAATTTGTAAATTTCCCAAAATTCTCCAGCTTCTGTCTCAGCTGTACCAGTCATCCCAGATAATTTATTATACATTCTAAAATAATTTTGGAGTGTAATAGTAGCGTATGTTTGAGAGGCATCTTCAATTTTAACATTTTCTTTAGCTTCTATTGCCTGATGAAGTCCATCTGAATATCTCCTACCTTCCATAATTCTTCCAGTCTGCTCGTCAACAATTTTTACCTTGGAGTCCATTACTACATACTCTTGATCTTTTTCAAATAAAGAATACGCCTTTAGTAATTGGTTGACAGTATGTATTCTTTTAGTCTTTATACTATAGTCTTGAATTATTTTATCTTTTTCTTGTGCGATTTCTTCTGCTGAGTTATCAGATTTTTCGATTTTGTTAATATCAACTCCAATATCAGGAACTACAAAAAAATTACTATCATCACCTGAGCTAGTGATGGTGTCTATCCCCTTTTCGGTTAACTGAATGCTATTGCTTTTTTCTTCAATTGTAAAGTATAGTGGCTCATCAGCTTCAGGCATCAACTTTGAATTATCTTG
>NZUF01000024.1 GCA_002696995.1 Flammeovirgaceae bacterium
TCAACATATGTTCAAGAAACCTTTTCAGGAATAAGATTAATTAAATCTTTTGTTAGAGAGATGAACTTTTCAAAAGTTTTTACTGATAAAAGCAATGATTATAAGGACAAATCGATAAGACTACAATATGTTCTTGCTCTTTTTTTTCCAGTAATTATGACCCTTATAGGTTTAAGTATTATGATTACTGTATATGTTGGATCTGTTGAAGTTTTTGATGGTAATTTAACAATTGGAAATATAGCAGAATTTCTTATTTATGTTTACTTGTTAACCTGGCCAGTTACAGCTTTAGGATGGATAACAAGTATTGTTCAGAGAGCATCTGCTTCTCAAAGAAGAATTAATGAATTTCTAGATGAGAAAACTAGCATAATATCTTTAGCAAAGAAAAATATAGATATAAAAGGTTCCGTAGAATTCAAGAATGTTAGTTTTAAATATCAAGACACAGGAATTAACGGTATGAGTGACGTATCATTTAAATTAAATGCTGGAGATTCACTAGGAATTATTGGTTCAACAGGTTCAGGAAAAAGTACGATTGCAAATAGCATACTCCGGCTATTTGATATAGACAGTGGAAAAATCCTAATTGATAATATTGATATTAAAAAGTTAGATATATCATATTATAGAAGACAAATCGGTTATGTACCTCAAGATGTTTTCTTGTTTTCAGATACAATAGAAAATAATATCTTATTTGGATCAGAAGATAACAACTTTGAAAAAGTTAAAAAAGCGGCAGAAAACTCTGACTTAACAAGGAATATAGAATCTTTTCCAAATAAGTTTAAAACTAAAATTGGTGAGAGGGGAATTACTCTTTCTGGAGGACAAAAGCAAAGAATATCTATTGCTAGAGCTATTATTAAAGAACCTAAAATTTTAATACTTGATGATTGCCTCTCAGCGGTAGATACAAAAACTGAAAATATAATCTTAGAAAATTTAAAAGATATAATGAAAGATAAGACATCAATTATTATCTCTCATAGAATTTCATCTGTAAAGCTCGCAAAAAAAATTATAGTAATTGAAAACGGAAAAGTTATTGAACAAGGTGACCACGCCTCTTTATTAAAAGTTAAAAAGAGTTACTACAAGTTATTTCAACAACAAATTGAATCTGAAAAGTCTTGAGCTTTACTAATTAACTATATTTTTGTACTGCATTTCATATAGTTTTTTATAGTACCCTCTCAACTTTAATAAATTATCATGAGTTCCCATTTCCTTGATTTCACCAGAGTCAATTACTATAATCTTATCTACCTCTTTAATGGTTGAAAGTCTATGGGCAACAACTATGGATGTTCTGTTTTTTAGAATCTCTGAAACAGCTCTTTGGATCATTACCTCTGACTCTGAGTCGACTGATGAAGTAGCTTCATCTAACAAAATAATTTTTGGGTCATATAGCATTATTCTAATACATGAAATTAATTGTCTTTGGCCTACCGATAATGAGACGCCTCTCTCTTTAACATCAAAAAGTAATTTGTTTGGTAACTTATTAATAAAGCTTTCAGCTCCAACTTTTTTAACAGCAGACCATACCTGCTCCTCTGATATACTATCATTATAAAGGGTTAAATTATTTAGAATTGTATCTGAAAATAAGAAAACATCTTGTGATACTAAACCAAGATTATCTCTCAATGATAAAATGTTATAATCTTCAATGTTTTTGTTGTCTACCAGAATACTACCCTTCTGAAAATCATAAAATCTATTTATTAAATTAATTATTGAAGTCTTACCTGAACCTGTGCTTCCGACAAAACCCACAGACTCTCCTTTTTTAATTTTAAAGGAAATATCTTTTAGGACATAGTCATCATCATTATATGCAAACCAAATGTTTTTGAACTCAACTTCTCCACCAATATCGATGCCTTTAATCTTTTCATTTGACTTTATATTTTCATTTCTGTCTAATAAATCAAATATCCTTTTTGAACTAACAACACCCATTTGTAATGTGTTAAATCGATCTGCAATAGCTCTTATTGGTCTGAAAAATAATTGGAGATACATAATAAATGCTATCAAGACACCTAAAGTAACTTCACCAGCAAAAAGCTGATTTGAGCCAAACCATATAAGTAATCCAAGGCCTATAGAGGTAAATAATTCCATAACGGGAAAGTAAATAGAGTAATACAAGACAGCCTTTAAATTTGATTGTAGATGAGTGTTATTAATCTTCTTAAACTTTTTATACTCTTTTTCTTCATTCCCAAATATTTGAACAATATTCATTCCCACAATATGCTCTTGAACAAACGAGTTAAGATTTGCCACAGCATTTCTTACATCATTAAAAGATACTTTAACTTTTTCCTTAAAAATATAAGTTGTAAGAAAAAGGAAAGGCAAAGCAGCAAGACTTATCAATGTTAATTTCCAATTAATATAGAACATGAGGAATACTATTCCTACAAGTTGTAATATGTCTCCAATTATTGCGGCAATTCCTTGTCCAAAAATATCTGCAATAGTTTCAATGTCAGATACATTTCTTGTTACAATTCTTCCTATCGGTGTTTTGTCAAAGAAACGAAGTCTAAATTTTTGAATATGAGAAAACAACTTTATTCTAATATCCTTGATTATATTTTGACCTAACCAACCGGAAAGATACGTGTGGAAATACATTACAATTGCGTTGAGTATTAATAGAAAAAAAAGTAAAAGAATCATCTTTTTTAATCCTATTAAATCATTTACTGTCACATAATCATCTATTATTATTTGAGTAATGTATGGTCTAATAGGTTGTAAGACAGATAAACTTAAAGTTAATATTACAAGAATATAGAAAACCTTAATATAAGGCCTACAAAAAACTAAGAGACGTTTTAAAATTTTTAAGTCAAATAAATTTCCACTTATATTACTTTCACTCATAAGTATATATCTTCTTCATATAAAACCTTGTTAAGATATAGTCCATGAGCAGGCACAGAAGGACCTGCTAATTTTCTCTCTTTTTTTATAATAATATCCTCTAAAAACTCTAATTCAATTTTATTCTCATTGATTTCAAAAAGTGTTCCCATTATAGCTCTTACCATACCTCTCAAAAACCTATTTGAAGTTACTTTAAAAAAATAAGAATTATTTTTTTTTTCTATAGCAGCGTAAGATACATTACAATTATAATTATTAACATCTGTTTTTACTTTTGAAAAAGTTTGAAAGTCTTTAAACTTTTTAATTATATCACAAGCCTTATTTAATAATTCAATATCAATATCGCTTTTATAATAATAAGAGTAATCATTTAAAAAAGGTGATTTTTTAGTATGAATTTTATATATGTATTCTCTTGAAATTGCATCAAACCTTGCGCTTACATTTTCTTTAACTCCATTAATAGAGTTTATAGAAATATCCCTAGGTAATAAAGAATTTATTCTATAAAGAAAATTTTCTATGATATTACCATTAAAATCAAAGTGGGCAACCTGAGACATGGCGTGAACCCCAGTATCTGTTCTACCACTACCTAAAGATTTAATTTCTGTCTTTAGAATAGTAGACAAAGATTTATCAAGTATCTCTTGAACTGTTATTGCGTTTTCTTGAATTTGCCAGCCATGATAATTTTTTCCAAAATATGATATATCAATAAAATATCTCACTTTTTAAATCATTTTATTTTTCTTTGTACAAAATACGGTCATGATTCAGAGAATCCAAACAATATTCCTTTTCTTATTTATTGTAACATTATCATCAACCTTTTTTTTTCCTGTTTGGCAAAAAATAGAGATGAAAGATTCTGATTCTGTTGACATAATAGTAACAGGATATATATCCAGTGCTTTCTTAGATAATGGAAATAACGGAACAGTAAACGACTATTTTTATATTGGGATAATTTTAATAACATGTTGTGTTTTAGCTGTATACTCTATATTTAGTTATAATAACCGATTAACTCAAATTAAAATTGGAACAATAAATGCGATGTTAACATCTGTTGTAGTTTTCTTTTTCTTATATCAAGTATTCTACAATGAACTCTATTTAAATATCAATGATAAAATCAGTTTTCTTATTTCATTTTATTTAATATTTTTGGCGATATTTTTGAATTTTCTATCTAACAGATTTATTAGAAAAGATGAGTTATTAGTCAGAGAATCAGAAAGGATAAGATAAAATTTATATAGACGTGAAAGAAAAAGGTAACATATCAATTAACACAGAGAATATATTTCCAATAATTAAGAAATTCTTATACTCAGACCAAGATATATTTTTAAGAGAGTTAGTATCTAATGCAGTAGATGCAACACAAAAAATTAAAAGCCTATCTCAAATGGGTGAGCTCAAAGAAGAAATAGGTGATTTAAAAATTGAAGTAATTCTAGACAAAAAGAAAAAAACCATTACAATTTCAGATAAAGGAATTGGAATGTCAGCAGAAGAAATTAAAAAATATATAAATCAAATTGCTTTCTCTGGTGCTACAGAGTTCGTAGAAAAATATAAAGAAAAAGGAGATTCTCAACAGATTATTGGTCATTTTGGATTAGGGTTTTACTCAGCATTTATGGTCTCATCATATGTTGAAATAAAATCGAAGTCGTACATTAAAAATAAAAAAGCTGCCTACTGGAAATGTGATGGGAATACTGAGTTTGAGATAAAAGAATCTGATAAAAAAGAAAGGGGTACGGAAGTGATTTTACACATTAACGATGATTCAAAAGAGTTTTTAGAAGAATCTAAAGTCAATGAAATATTAAATAGATACTGCAAATTTTTACCTGTAGAAATAAAGTTTGGTCAAAAAGATGAATCTGTAGAGGATGGTAAGGATAAAGAAGGTAAACCAAAACATAAGACAGTTAAAGTTGATAATATAGTAAATAACCCTAGCCCTATTTGGAACAAAAGCCCAAAAGATTTAACTGATGATGATTATAAAGCTTTTTATAAGGAATTATATCCTTTCTCTGAAGAACCATTATTCTGGATTCATCTTAATGTTGACTACCCTTTCAATTTAACAGGGATCCTATACTTTCCAAAAATTAAAAATGATTTTGAGGTTCAAAAAAACAAAATACAATTATACTCAAGACAAGTTTTTATTACTGACGAAGTAAAGGATGTTGTACCAGAGTTTCTAATGCTTCTCCACGGTATCATTGATTCACCAGATATACCCTTAAATGTATCTAGAAGTTATCTTCAATCAGACGGTAATGTGAAAAAAATAAACACATATATAACAAAAAAAGTAGCCGATAAACTTAACGAGTTATTTAAAGATGAAAGAAAAGAGTTTGATAATAAATGGAAAGACATAAACTTATTTGTGAAGTATGGAATGATATCAGAAGAAAAATTTTATGAAAAAGTAGAATCATTAGCTTTATTTGAAAGTGTTGACGGGAAGATGAGAACTATTGATGAATACAAAAAACATATTTCAAAGACACAAAAGGATAAAGATAAAAATCATATTATTTTATATACATCTGATATAGATAAACAAGATTCATTTATCCAAGATGCTAAAAACAGAAATTATGATGTTGTAATATTTAATAATGTCATTGATAGTCACTATATAAATCATCTAGAACAGAAACTAGATAAAGTACAAATTAAAAGAGTTGACTCAGATATACTTGATAAACTAATAGATAAAGGAGATAAAAAAGAAACTGTAATCTCTGATAAAGATAAAGAAAAGCTTAAGGGGATTTTTGATAAAATTATTAATAATAAATCAACTGTTGTTAGTGTAGAAGCATTAAGCCCTCAAGACANTCCAGTANCAATAACATTACCTGAATTTTTTAGGAGAATGCAAGATATGGCTAAGACAAGTGGTGGTGGAAATCCNATGATGATGGGTGGNCCAGGTGAAATGATTGCNGTTAATATAAACGGAAANCATAAAACAATCGAAAAGATTTTAAANGCAAAAACTTCTAAGACAAAAGAAAAAATGGCTTCTCAGCTTTATGATTTAGCTCTTTTATCTCAGAATATGTTAACNGGTTCAGAGTTAACTAGCTTTGTTAAAAGGAGCCTAGATATTTTATCTAAATAATTTTTTAGCTAAAATATCGTTTTAAAGATATGAGAAAAATATTTTTTGTTTTTATATCCCTGTTTTTATCATCTCATATTCAAATATTATCTCAGGATCTGTTTCGATTAAATGTGGACACTATATCTTCCACTGACCTCTTATTTCAAGAAGAGGAAGANACATTAATGATAGACAAAAAAAAGAAAAAAAAAAGGAATGTATATTTTGGAATTAAAACTAAAAAGGGATTTATAAGGTCCTCAAGTGGAAGGAATTTAATNTATGAGAATTTCCACTATATAAAAGAACCTGAAATAAAAAATGAATATGCTCAAGAAATTTANTTTTACGATAAAAAGAAAAAGAAAATAATAAGATCAAAAAAAATTATTGATGATGCAGTCATGATGCATGGACCCTACAAAAAAAGATTAGGTGAGCAAATTATTGAAGAAGGAATGTTTTATTATGGACTTAAACAAAACAGGTGGGTTCGTTTAAATAGGTCTGATATTTTACAAGATAAAGAAATGTTTTCTCTAGGGTGGTATTATGAATCAATTAGATCATTTTGGGATAGAGATAAAAAAAATCTAAGAGATATAATACCAATAAAATTTGGTGAAAAAAATGGTGTTTACTATGCTTTTTATGAAAACGGTACCGTTGCAGCTAAAGGAGAATATGAATTTGATAAACCAGTCGGTATCTGGACAGAATATTACAATTCAGGAAAGAAGAAAAGGGAAATTAAATATGAAGAATCAGCTTTTAATTTTAGTGAATCATTTATTAGTAAGGAATGGAATATAAATGGTAAATTGATTTATGATAGGAATTTATTCTTAAAAGAATAAACTTCTTAAATTTCTAATCGTCTTGAACAATCTAATAAACAAAGAAGTTAAAATCTTAAAACTTGGTCACATTGACTACAAAAAAGCTTGGGATAAACAGGAAAAAATTTTTAAAAAAATTATTGATACTAAAATAGATAATCGAAAAAACAAAAAATTTGAACAAACAGAAAACTATATTTTAACATGTTCACATCCTCACGTATATACTCTTGGGAGAAGTGGAGATGAGGATAACCTTTTAATAGATAAAAATTTTATAAAAAAAGAAAACCTAAGTTTTTATAAAATCAATAGAGGAGGAGACATAACTTATCATGGACCAGGGCAAATAGTTATATATCCTATATTAGATTTAGAAAATTTTTTTACTGATATTCATAAGTACTTAAGATTATTAGAGGAATCCGTTATTTTAACATTAAAAGAATTAAAAATTAAAGCAGGTAGAGTAGATGGGCTAACAGGAGTTTGGGTAAATCAGAGAAGTGGCTCTCCAAAAAAAATCTGTGCTATGGGAGTTAAAACTAGTAGGTGGGTAACAATGCATGGCCTTGCTTTAAATGTGAATACTGACTTAAAATATTTTAAAAATATTATTCCATGTGGCATCCAGGGTAAAGATGTTACATCGATAGATAAAGAGATAAATTATAAAATCTCTTCAGATGATGTAGAAAAAATTTTAATTAAAAACCTTTCTGACACCTTCAAGTTTAAAATCTTATAAAATGAAATTTAAAAAAAGAAAAAAGAAAGATAAAAAGTTAAATAGAAATACCTTAAGTGGTATTGTTGACCATGTTAACAGGAAATATGCTTTCGTAACTACTGACGAATTTTCTGAAGACATAAAGATAAAAAGTAGATTCATGAGAGGTGCTATCCATGGAGACAAAGTAGAATTAAAAATATCTGATAATTTTTCCAGAAAAAACATAGAAGGAGAGATAATAAAAATTTTAGAAAGAAAATCTACTGAGTTTATTGGCATGGTTGAAGACAGTAAGGGGTTCGCTTTTTTTATTCCTAAAAACAAAAAAATTTTTGTAGATTTTTTTGTAAGAAAAAAGAAAAATGAAAACTTTTCAAAAAACAAAAAATATATAGCTAAGGTAATTAACTGGGGAAATTCAAATAAAAAACCTGAAGCCAAAATAATCAAATGTATTGGTGAAAGTGGAAAAAATGAAACAGAAATAAATTCTATAATATATGACTTTAATTTACCCGTAAAATTTCCAAATGATGTAATAGTAGAAACAGAAAAGCTTGATGAAAAGATATCTGAAAAAGAAATTAATAATAGAAAAGATCTAAGACACCTTGACTCATTTACAATAGATCCTGATGATGCAAAAGATTTTGATGACGCACTATCAATTGAAAAAGAAGATGGCTTTTATAATATTGGAATTCATATAGCTGATGTTTCTCATTTTTTTAATAATAGAACACAAATAAATAATGAGGCAGAAAAACGAGCTACATCAATTTACCTTGTAGATAGGACTATTCCTATGTTACCAGAAAAACTATCAAATAACTTATGTTCTCTAAAACCCAATATTGACAGATTAACTTTCTCAGTATTAATTAAAATGGATGAAAAATTTAAAATTATAAGCTCTTGGGTTGGGAGAACTATTATCCACTCTAAAAAAAGATTTACTTACGAAGATGCTCAAGAATCAATCGATAATACTAATGGCCTTTTTCATGAAAAACTTAATATGCTAAATAAAGTTGCTAAACACATCAGAAAAAACAGATTTGATTCAGGATCTTTTAACTTTAGAAGCAACGAAGTCAAATTCAAACTTGACAAAGAAAAAAAACCTATTGGGGTCTACAAAAAAGTTAGAAAAGACACGCATAAATTAGTAGAAGAATATATGCTCTTAGCAAATAAAATCGTTGCTGAATTTATTATAAATCATGAAAAAAAACACAATAAAACCTTCCCTTTTATTTATAGAATTCATGAAGACCCTGAACAGCAGAAGATCAGTGAACTAAAAAATTACATTAAACAATATGGCTACTCAATAAATTCAAATGAAAAAAACTTAGCAGTTTCATTAAACGATCTAATGAAAAAAATTAAAGGAAAACCTGAAGAGTCTTCTATTGAAAAGTTTGCTATAAGATCTATGTCAAAAGCAAAGTACTCTACAAATAAAGAAAAACACTTTGGATTATCTTTTAGACATTACACACATTTCACCTCACCTATTAGGAGATTCCCGGATGTGATGGTTCATCGACTTATAAGCGATTATACCAACGGGAGTAATCCAAAAGATAAAAGATATTATGATATTATGTGTAAACACAGTTCAAAGATGGAAATCAATGCGACAAAAGCTGAAAGAGAATCTATTAAGTTCAAACAAGCAGAGTACATGACAAATTTTATTGGAAAAGAATTTGAAGCAGTTATATCTGGAATAACAGAATGGGGAATGTATGGTGAAATAGTCGAAAATCATTGTGAAGGATTAATAAGAATGTCAAGCATGAAAGATGACAGGTATGAATTTGANGANCAAAAAATTAGAATTGTTGGNCGAAATAATAAAAAAATATTTAGGTTAGGTCAAGTNATTAGAGTTAAAGTAACTGATACTGATATTGAAAAAAGAACAATTGATTTAGTTTTAGTATGACGGATAAGAAAGAATATATAGATAAAATAAACTCTGAAATTGAAAAAATTAATATCTCAGGTNAACCAAAAGAATTATATAAACCAATTCAATATATTCTTAACTTAAAAAGTAAAAGNGTAAGGCCAATACTTTCTTTGTTGGGNTTTGAACTTTTTGACAANAAAATAGAGAAAATATTTAAACCNTCAATAGCCATTGAGTTTTTTCATAATTTTACTTTAATCCATGATGATATTATGGATAATGCTACGCTTAGGAGAGGAAAAAAAACAGTACATGAGAAATGGAATAAAAATATAGGTGTTTTATCAGGAGATTTACTGATGATATTTGCATTTAAAATGCTNGAAGATATAGANAGTGTCAACCTTAAAAAAATTCTTAAAAGGTTCAACGAAATAGCAATTAANGTCTGCGAGGGTCAACAATATGATATGAATTTCGAGAAAGAAAAAAATATTTCTGAGNCTGATTATTTAAACATGATAAAATTAAAAACAGCTGTTTTGATTGGATTTAGTTTAGAGCTAGGNGGATTAATTGCANACCAAAAAAATGAGATTACTTCCAAACTTTATANAGCTGGAGAATTAATGGGNATAGCCTTTCAACTTATGGATGATCATTTAGATACTTTTGGCANTGAAAAGTTTGGTAAAAAAATAGGAGGAGATATTATATCAAATAAGAAGACNTATCTTATGATTAAGTTATTAGAAGAAGCTAANCNAGGTGATTTACTTATTATTAAAAAATGGGCAAATATTAAAACTCNATCAGAAGAAAAAATTAATGTTATTACACANTTACTAAAAAAATATAANATTGATTTAAAATCNGAAAAATTAACAAAGGAGTATTATTCTAAAGGNATGGATATTTTAAAAAACATACCNTCGAATAAAGATCAAATGAATTATTTGAAAAANTTTTTTGAAAAACTTTTGGTAAGGAAAAATTAATTTTCCTGAACTACAGATACAAAAGATCTATTGTTTCTTCCTTTTTTAAATGCAACAACTCCATCGGATAAGGCAAATAAAGTATGGTCTTTTCCCATGCCAACATTAGTACCCGCATGATGCTTAGTCCCTCTCTGCCTCACAATAATATTACCAGCAATTATTTTTTGTCCTCCAAAAATTTTAATACCAAGCCTTTTACTATGCGACTCTCTTCCGTTTTTTGAACTACCAGCTCCTTTTTTATGTGCCATAACTTATTTTATATCTTTAATTAATATTTTTGTCATCTGTTGTCTGTGACCGTTTTTTACTTTGTATCCTTTCCTTCTCTTCTTCTTAAAAACAATAACCTTGTCATCTTTAAATTGAGAAAGAACCTCACCAGTAACCTTTGAACCTTTTACAGTCGGNTTTCCTAATTTTATTTTTCCCTTATCACTTATTAACAAAACATTATCAAACTCAACTTTTTTGCCAGATTTAGGTTCAACTTTATCTGTGTAGATAAACTTGTTTTTTTCAACTTTAAATTGTTTACCTGAAATTTCTACTATTGCGTACATCTTCTTTTGTTTAAAACGAGTGCAAATTTATGATTTTATATCTATTATTCAAATCAAAAAAATCAAATTAAAAAAAAATGAAAAAAAAATAAAAAACCTTTGAGATATGTTTTGATATTTTAAACTCTTTTTATAATATTTGTATAGCCTAGATCAAGAGNAAATTTTATACATAAATTATCTTGATTATAGCTTCCAAACACAAAGATTATAAACCACTAAATTGACTAAAGTATTTTAGTCATTATGTTACAATACATTTAATGTAATGACGAGGATGTTTTTGTCTTTTTTTTATTGTTGAATAAAAAANAAATTAAAATAAAATGCAAGATAAAGAGCAGAATGTAGAGCCAATACTACAAGAGAACGCAGATAGATTTGTATTATTTCCTATAGAACATGATGATATATGGCAATATTATAAAAAGGCTGAAGCAAGTTTTTGGACTGCTGAAGAAATAGACTTAAGTCAAGACCTTAAGGACTGGGGAGAACTAAATGATGGCGAAAGACACTTCATAAAACACGTGCTTGCGTTCTTTGCNGCAAGTGATGGTATTGTTAATGAGAACTTAGCTGAACACTTTGTGTCTGACGTACAGTATACAGAAGCGAAGTTCTTCTATGGATTTCAGATAGCCATTGAAAATATTCACTCCGAAACCTATTCGTTGTTGATTGATACTTATGTTGATGATGCTAAAGAGAAAGACACTCTACTTCATGCAATTGAAACTCTTGACTGTGTCAAGAAAAAAGCTGACTGGGCTTTAAGATGGATAGATAATGGCAGTTTTGCAGAAAGACTAATCGCTTTTGCTGCAGTTGAGGGAATCTTCTTTTCAGGAAGTTTTTGTTCAATTTTTTGGCTCAAAAAAAGAGGACTAATGCCTGGCTTAACTTTTTCTAATGAGTTAATATCTAGAGACGAAGGGCTACATTGTGACTTTGCTTGTCACTTATATACAAAACATCTTGTCAACACACTTCCTAAAGAAACTGTGACTGAAATTATTAAAGATGCGGTTGATTTAGAGAAAGAGTTTGTCACCGATGCTTTACCTGTAAAACTTATTGGAATGAATTCAGATTTGATGTGTCAATATATAGAGTTTGTTGCTGATAGATTGTTAGTAGAACTAGACTGTAAAAGAGTATATAATTCCTCGAACCCTTTTGATTTTATGGATATGATTTCTCTGCAAGGAAAGACAAACTTTTTTGAGAAGAGAGTTGCAGAGTACCAAAAAGCAGGGGTATTGAAAAATGATGAAGATTCTGATAAACCAAAATTTTCACTAGAAGAAGATTTTTAAATTTGTAATTGTATGTTAGTAATAAAAAGAGACGGAAGAAAAGAATCAGTAAAGTTTGATAAGATAACAGCTAGAATTGAAAAGCTAAGTTATGGATTAAACGCTGACTTTGTAAAAACGATTGAGATTGCAAAAAAGGTAATTGATGGTTTATACGACGGAGTCTCAACTCAGGAGTTGGATGAATTAGCAGCTGAAACTGCGGCTACGCTAACAACAAAACATCCAGATTTTGCTACTCTAGCAGCAAGAATTTCTGTTTCTAACTTACACAAGACAACCAGCAAGTCTTTTTCAAGCACCATGAAAAGACTCTATACTTATGTTAATCCCAAAACAGGGGAAAACGCCTCTCTATTATCTAAAGACGTGTATGGGATAATTAATAAAAATGCAGCACTGCTAGATTCATCAATAATCTATGATAGAGATTTTAGTTATGACTATTTCGGTTTCAAAACATTAGAAAAATCTTATCTATTAAAACTTGATGGCAAAGTTGTTGAAAGACCACAGCACATGTTAATGAGAGTAGCAGTCGGAATTCATAAAGATGATATAGATTCTGTTCTTGAGACCTACAACCTTCTTTCAGAAAAATGGTTTACTCACGCTACACCTACCCTCTTTAATGCTGGAACACCTAAACCACAACTTTCTTCTTGTTTCTTATTAACAATGAAAGAAGATTCTATCGATGGAATTTATGACACACTAAAGCAATGTGCAAAAATATCTCAGTCAGCTGGTGGAATAGGATTAAGCATTCATAATGTAAGAGGAACAGGTTCATATATCAAAGGAACTAATGGGGTATCGAATGGTATAATTCCAATGTTAAGAAATTTTGATATGACAGCAAGATATGTTGATCAAGGTGGAGGAAAAAGAAAAGGGAGCTTCGCAATTTATATTGAGCCTTGGCATTCTGATATTTTTGAATTTCTTCAACTAAAGAAAAATCACGGCAAAGAGGAACTTAGAGCAAGAGACTTATTCTATGCCATGTGGATTCCTGATCTTTTCATGAAAAGAGTAGAGTCAAATGAAGACTGGTCTCTATTCTCTCCTGATGAAGCTAAAGATTTACATGAAACCTATGGAGAAGAATTTGAAAAACTTTACGAAAAATTTGAGAAAGAAGGGAAAGCTAGAAAAACAGTAAAAGCCCAAGATCTATGGTTTGAAATTTTAGAATCACAGATAGAGACTGGTAATCCATACATACTCTATAAAGATGCAGCAAATAAAAAATCTAATCAAAAAAACCTAGGAACAATAAAATCTTCTAACCTCTGTACAGAAATTATTGAGTACACATCTCCGGATGAAGTTGCGGTGTGTAATTTAGCATCTATAGCTCTTAATAAGTTTGTGAAAGATGATTTAACATATGATCATCAGAAACTTTATGAGATAACAAAAGTCATAACTAGGAATCTAAATAAAGTTATTGATGTAAATTATTATCCAGTTAAGGAAGCCGAAAACTCAAACTTAAGGCACAGACCAATAGGGATTGGCGTTCAAGGTCTAGCAGATACTTTTATATTAATGAGACAATCTTTTGATTCTCCAGAAGCAAAAAAGTTAAACTCGGAAATCTTTGAGACTATATACTTTGCTGCTATGGAATCCTCCATGGAAATTGCACAAAAAGAAGGACCATATAAAACTTATGAAGGTTCTCCTGTATCAAAAGGAATATTTCAGTTTGACATGTGGGGAATTACTCCAGATTCAAAAAGATGGGATTGGACTAAGTTAAAAAGAGAAGTTAAAAAACATGGTGTCAGGAACTCTCTTCTTCTAGCACCAATGCCAACAGCTTCAACATCACAAATATTAGGTAACAATGAATGTTTTGAACCATATACCTCTAATATATATACAAGAAGAGTGCTATCTGGAGAGTTTATAGTTGTAAATAANCATTTACTTAAAGACCTAATAAAACTTAACCTATGGAATGACTCNATGAAGGATAGATTAATGGAGGCAAATGGTTCAGTTCAAGGAATAAATGANATTCCTGATGATATAAAACAATTGTACAGAACCGTTTGGGAAATTTCTCAGAAGAGCATTATAGATATGGCCGCAGACAGAGGAGCTTACATCTGTCAAAGTCAAAGTATGAACATTCATATGCAAGATGCAAACTTTGGAAAACTCACATCTATGCACTTTCATACCTGGAAAAGAGGNCTAAAAACAGGTTTATATTATTTAAGAACTAAGGCAGCAGCTGACGCAATTAAGTTTACAATTGTTAAAGATGAAAAATCTATGGATANTGAAGAANAGAAACAAGCAGCAATCCAATGTTCGATAGATAATCAGGACGATTGCGAGATGTGTGGAAGTTAACTGTTCCATAATATCNTAGTTGATGGTAATAAATCTAATTNTANTTTTTCTTTCNTTTTTTCAGATCAACCAAGAAAANCATTTAGGCTCAATNGAAAGGATATCTTCTGANATAAATAAGCTGATTGATTTAGACTCAAAAATAGAAATTCTTGCTGAGGGGTTTGATTGGTCAGAAGGGCCAGTATGGTCTAAGAAACTTAATTCTATTTTATTCTCAGATGTTCCTAAAAATGTTATATATAAATGGAATGAAAAAGAGGGCCTAAGTGTTTTTTCTAAACCGATAGGCTATAGCGGCAAGGTGCCAAACTNAAAAAAAGCAGGAACAAATGGGCTTACTATTGATTCAGAGGGTAATCTCATTATTTGCATGCATGGNGATAGAATGATAGCCAAGATGGAAAACTTAAACACTGAAAAATTATCAAGTATTATAAGGTCCTATAATAATAAGTTACTAAATAGTCCCAATGATTTAGTTTATGACTCATATGGCAATCTTTTTTTTACTGATCCTCCTTATGGACTTCTTGAAGGGGATAATGATAAATTAAAAGAGATTCCTTATAATGGTGTATATAAGTTATCTNCAAATGGAGACATAGAGTTACTTATAAAAAACTTAACAAGGCCTAACGGTATNAGTATTTCTAATGATGAAAAGATTTTATATGTCGCCAACTCAGATAATAATAATCCTATTATAATGAAATACGAATTATCTAAAAATGGTATTAAAAACCCTANGGTATTCTTTGATGGAAAANAATTAGCAAAAAATGATATAGGATTATTTGACGGTCTAAAAGTTCATCCAACTGGTACCGTTTTTGCAACTGGGCCAGGTGGAGTTTTGATAATAAAAGAAAATGGTGATCATATTGGTACAATTAGAACTGAGGTAAGAACCGCAAATTGTGCTTTTGATGATAAGTTTGAATATTTATACATGACATCAGATATGTTTCTTACAAGAATAAAAATTCTTTAATTGACATATTCAAAGTTAAAATCATTCAATAAGNTTTATTTTGCCTTTAATACCATCCGATAAATATCTTTTTATTTTACCATCTTTATCATAATATATTAAAAAGACATCTATATCATCAATAGATGATGATAGTTTTTTTGACTTCTCAAACCCCATAACCATAAATGATGTTGCAAAAGCATCTGCTAAAAAGCATGATGTAGAAAAGACAGAAGCGCTTAACATATTTGTTTCAGAAGGATAACCTGTTCTTGGATCGATAGTATGAAAAATAAGAGAATCAGCTATTTTATAAAAATTTCTATAATTTCCCGATGTTGCAATTGACAGGCCATCAAGTGAAGCGGTAGCAATAGGTATATTTGAATTTAACTTAAAAGGGCTTTCAATTCCAACAATCCAATCTATGTTTTTAATATTTTTCCCATTAGCTCGAACTTCGCCACCAATCTCAATAAAAAAATTAAATATTTTTTTATCAATCAAATAATTATGTAAAATATCCACCGCATAGCCTTTGGCAATAGAACTAAAATCAATATANGTACCTTTATTTTTTATTAAAAAATTATCCCCAATATCTATTTTATTTAATCCCACAAGATTTAATAAATTATTTACTTCAGANTTTTTAGGGTTATTTATTAACTTATCAGGACCAAATCCCCATAAATTAACAAGTGGGCCAATTGTTGGGTCAAAATAACCATCAGTCAAATTATAAACTCTTTTACTTTGCTCCAATAAGAAATAAAAATGATCACTGATGTAGATTTTTCCAGATGAATTATTAATAGTTGATATTTCAGATGAGGGTAAATAAGTTGAAAATATATTATTAAAATTAACTAAAAGTGAATCNATTTCNTTTTTTTCTAAGATAACCTNATCAGAAATATATTTGATNTTATAGACAATATTNCCCATGGTTGAACCAGAAATAGTAAANTCTCTATTATTTTCTTTGGAAGGAAATAAAAAATATATNATGACAACAAAAACTAACAACATTATAAATCGACGCATAAAAAATATTTAAATTAGCATTATATAGTATGAGAGAAGATTACTTAAATTCTGAAAATGATTCAAGCTCCAAAGATAAAGAATTTGAAAATATATTAAGACCAAAATCTTTTGGNGATTTTTATGGTCAAGAACAAATAATAAATAATGTTAAGGTTTTCGTTAAAGCAGCAAAACAAAGATCTGANCCANTAGATCATGTTATNTTACATGGGCCACCNGGNCTTGGAAAAACNACATTATCTCATATCATTTCAAATGAATTATCAACAACTTTAAAAGTTACATCNGGCCCTGTACTAGAGAAAGCNGGTGATTTAGCTGGATTACTTACAAATTTAGAAGAAGGAGATGTCTTATTCATTGATGAAATTCACAGATTAAATAAAGTTATAGAAGAATATCTGTATTCTGCAATGGAAGATTTTAAGATAGATTTAATGATAGATTCAGGCCCGAGTGCAAGATCAGTTCAAATTAAACTTAACCCTTTTACTTTAATTGGAGCAACAACGAGATCAGGCCTTTTGTCTGCACCATTAAGATCCAGATTTTCAATAAATTTTAGGTTAGAATATTATTCAAAAGAGATTTTGGAAAAAATTGTAAATAGATCTGCCGAAATATTAAATATACCGATAGACTCAAAAGCAGTAAAAGAAATTGCAAAAAGAAGTAGAGGTACACCAAGAATTTTAAATAACCTTCTCAGAAGAGTAAGAGACTTTGCAGAGGTTGAGGGTAACGGAAAGATAACTCATGAAATAGCAATAAAAAGTCTCGACGCATTAAAAATTGATAAAAAAGGTCTTGATGAAATGGACAACAAAATAATTGATGCAATTGTCCAAAAATTTAATGGTGGNCCAGTTGGAATAAAAACTATTGCTACNGCATGTGGTGAAGAGGCCAATACCATAGAAGAAGTTTATGAACCATTTTTAGTTCAAGAAGGGTATATTAAAAGAACTCAAAAAGGAAGAGTTGCGACAGAGATCAGCTATAAACATCTTGGAATTAATCCTAAAGGAGGATTTCAGAATTCGATTTTTGAATGAAAAAAAGAAATAGTAAGATAATTAAAAAGCTTGCAAAAAAAATTGGATTTTCAAGCTGTGGNATATCTAAAGCAAGGTTTTTAAAGGAAGAAGAAAAAAACTTTGAAGACTGGCTTAGTCAAGGTAANCAAGGTNCAATGAGNTATCTTGANAGAAATTTTGATAAGAGACTTAATCCTAAAAAGTTAGTTCCAGGAGCAAAAAGCGTTATCTCATTAACATTCAATTATTTTCCACCAAAAAAAATTTCTAATACNAATAACTTNATAATCTCAAAATATGCATATGGCAAAGACTANCATTATATTATTAAAGAAAAATTAAATGCATTATTTTCAAAGATTAAAGAAAAGATAGGAAATGTCGANGGTAGGGTTTTTGTGGATTCAGCTCCTATACACGAGAGAGCTTGGGCAAAAATTTCTGGATTAGGGTGGATTGGAAAAAACTCATTGCTCATAAATAAAAATATGGGTAGTTATTTTTTTTTAGCAGAGATAGTTTGNGATTTAGATCTAGAATATGATTCAATTGTTAGCGATCATTGTGGAACATGTTCAAAATGTATAGATGCNTGTCCAACAAATGCAATTACTGAAGCACAAGTAATTGATGCCAACAANTGTATTTCATATCTTACTATTGAAAATAAAGACGATATTCCAGAAGAACTTTCGCAATCTTTCAATGATTATATTTTTGGATGTGATATTTGCCAAGATGTATGTCCTTGGAATAGGTTCTCAAGACCACATAAAGAAAAAGAATTATTACCAAAAGAAGAGCTTAATAAAATGTCAAAAAAAGATTGGAAAGAACTTACCAAAGAAACATTTGATATAATNTTCAAAGATTCAGCAATTAAGAGAAGTAAGTTTGATGGCCTTAAAAGAAATATATTTTCTGCATCTTAATTTAACCTTTTTTAATTTTTTATTTTAAAACTTAATTTATCATTTTGCTAGATTTGCAGATGTTCTTATTNAGAGTAAGTCTCATTTTTTTTGTTGTATTTTTTTTATCAAATAATTATACATTATTCTCTCAGGATATTGATGTCACAGTATCACCGAAAAAATTATCTATAGGCAATACACTTCAGATAACGTTAACCATCAAAAATGAACAAATAAAAAACTACAGTCAATTTCCAGAAATAAAGGGATTTAGAAAATCAGGTATCTCTTCTTCAAGTTCTACTAATTATATAAATGGTAAAATGACTAGCTCCCAAAGTATCATCCAAAATTATACCTCAACAGAATCTGGAACTTTTTTTATAACTCCTTTTACAATTGAAGTTAATGGGAAAAGAGTAGATTTTAAAGGAATTAAAATTGAGGTAGATGATTCTTATAATGAACCTAAACAGTCTCCATTTAATAATTTTTTTGATCCGTTTGATGNTCCGTTTGATAATTTCTTTGACAGAAATAATGAAGAGTATTATGAAGTTGAAGCAGACGCTTTTCTTAGTTTAAATACAGATAAAAAAAACGTTTATGTAGGGGAGGGTTTTAATACTACCCTTTCATTCTATGTAAGTGAAAATAATGTTGCAGATATGAGGTTTTATGAACTTGGAAAACAACTAACAGAAATAATTAAAAAAATTAAGCCACCTAACTGTTGGGAAGAAAATTTTAATATTGAAAATATTAATAGCATACCTGTTATAATTAATAATAAAAGATATAATCAATATAAAATTTTTGAGGCTACATACTATCCCCTAAATAACGAATCAATAAAATTCCCTAAGCTTGAGCTAGAATTAATTAAATATAAGATATCAAAAAGACCTTCTTTTTTCGGAAGAAATAAAGTTGAAGATTTTGAAAATTTTTATTCAAAACCACTAACGGTCTCCGTTAAAAATTTACCNCCTCACCCNCTGAAAGAAAATGTGTCTGTTGGNAATTTTATATTAAAAGAAAAAGTTAATTCAANTANGCTTAATACAGGCGAAAATTTAACATATGAATTTGAAATCATAGGTGAAGGAAATATATCAGCAATAAATGAACCCAAAATTAATATAGGAGAAATTGATTTTTATCCACCTAACACACAACAAACCATTAGAAGAGAGAAGAATAAGGTTTATGGCTCAAAAAAATTTAGTTATTATGCTATTCCCAATGAACCAGGAGAATATGAGTTATCAAAAAATATAGAGTGGATATATTTTGATCCAAAAAAAGATAAATACGATACCCTTAGAACTAATATAAATTTGATAGTAACTGGGGAGAGTCAAAAAAATAACTTTATTAAATCCAAAGATACTAACCCAATTCTTTATGCAATTAATAAAGAAAACAACGAGCTTTATTCAAATAAAAATCAAGCTAACATTAATATCATTCTAAATATTATTACTTTAACTTTAATTATTATATTCAGCTTATTTCTATTAAGAAAAAAATATGAGTAATTCATTTGGAAAGATATTTAAGATAGCCACTTATGGAGAATCACATGGTAAAGCCATTGGTGTAATAATTGACGGGTGCCCTTCTGGAATTGAAATAAATGAAGAAGATATTCAGAAAGAACTTGATAGAAGAAAACCCGGTCAATCAAAGATCACTACCCAAAGAAAAGAAAATGATAATGTAGAAATTTTATCAGGTGTTTTTAATGGGATGACAACAGGCTCACCAATTAGTTTATTAATAAAAAATAAAGATCAAAAAAGTAGTGACTACGATCATATTTCAACATCATTCAGGCCGTCTCATGCAGACTTTACATATCACAAAAAATATAAAAATAGAGATCACAGGGGTGGAGGAAGAAGCTCAGCAAGAGAGACTGCAAACTGGGTTGCCGCAGGAGCTATTTCAAAGAAGATACTTAGAAAAATGAAAGTAGAGATTAACGCATATGTTTCAAAAGTGGGAAAGATAGAGCTAAATAAATCTTATAAAGATTTAGATTTAGATAAAACTGAAAATAATATTGTGAGGTGTCCAGATAAAAAATTTGCTGAAAAGTTTATATCTGTGATAGATGATGTAAGAAAAAATAAAGACACTGTAGGGGGAGTAATTTCATGTATAATTAGAGGGTGCCCTGTAGGAATTGGTGAGCCAATTTTCAAAAAATTACATGCAGAATTAGGCATGGCAATGCTATCAATAAATGCAGTCAAGGGTTTTGAATATGGAAGTGGTTTCAAAGGTGTTGAAATGTTTGGTTCTGAGCATAATGATGAATTTCAAATACAAGATGATACAATAACTACTAAATCAAATAATTCAGGAGGAATACAAGGGGGGATTAGTAATGGAGAGGACATATACTTTAATGTAGCATTCAAACCTGTGTCAACGATTATGAAAGATCAAAAAAGTATTGATAGTAATAATAAGAATACCATTGTTAAAGGCAAGGGTAGACATGACCCTTGTGTAGTTCCAAGGGCTGTGCCAATTGTTGAATCAATGACTGCAAATGTTTTAGTTGATTTATATTTACAAAGTAAAAAATAAATTATATGGCCTTACATTCAAAAATAATTCTAGGTTTAGTTCTTGGTTTAATTCTAGGAATAGTATCTGTATTCATTGGCATTGGAGAATTTATTTCAAATTGGGTTATGCCGTTCGGGACAATATTTGTGAAAATGTTAAAGTTAGTTGCTGTTCCTCTAATTTTAGTATCTCTAATTTCTGGAATATCAAACTTAAGAGATACTGCTAAGCTTTCAAGAATTGGAGGCAAAACATTTGGAATTTATATTATGACTACTATTTCAGCAATTGTTTTAGCACTAATTCTAGCAAATACACTTCAGCCAGGAGAATATTTTCCTGAAGAAAAAACTATTGAACTAAAAGAAAAATATGCCTCTGATGCTTCAATGAAAATTTCAAGCGCAAAAGGGGTAGAAAACTCTGGACCTCTTCAAATGATGATAGATGTAGTTCCCGATAACTTTTTTTACTCTGCTAGCAATAATAAAAACATGCTTCAAATTATTTTCTTCGCTGTTTTATTTGGAATAGCCTTAGTTCTATCCTCTCCAGATAAAACTGGTCCAATAAAAAAAGCATTTGATGGTTTAAATGAGATAATAATTAAGATAGTTGAAATAATTATGGAGTATGCGCCTATTGGTGTTTTTGCATTACTTGCTGGTTTGATAGTAGATTTAGCAGGTGATGACCCAAATAATATAATCACTACCCTTACTCCTCTACTCTATTATGCACTAACTGTAATTATAGGACTAGCCTTTATGGTTTTTATTTTCTATCCTTTTATTATCTATTCAATTACTGGAATAACATTTAGAAAATTTTTAAAAGCAATATTTCCAGCTCAAATGTTAGCATTTTCCACTAGCTCGAGTGCCGCAACTTTACCATTAACAATGAAAAGAGTAGAAAAAAACTTAAATGTTTCCGATGAAGTTACTAGTTTCGTTTGTCCTCTTGGTGCAACAATCAACATGGACGGGACAAGTATTCATCAGGCAATTTCAGCAGTATTTATTGCGCAAGCTTTTGGTCAAGATTTAACACTTGTAGACCAACTTGCGATTGTTCTAACAGCTACTCTTTCATCAATTGGGGCAGCAGCAGTACCTGGTGCTGGACTAATTATGTTAGTTATAGTTTTGGGAGCAATTGGGATTGATCCACAAGGCCTTGCCTTAATTATTGCAATTGACAGGCCTCTTGATATGCTAAGAACTGTTGTAAATGTAACCGGAGATGCAACCGTAGCTAGTATAGTTGCGTCTAGTGAAGGAGAAATAGTTAAATTTAAAGAAGATGAATAATATTAATATATATTTAGAAGCTAATCCAAATCCAAACTCACTCAAGTTTGTAACTGATAAAATGCTTGTTGATGAAGGTGTAGTCAAAGATTATCCTGACATAGAGAGTACTACAGATTCTCCAATTGCAAAAAAATTATTTGAATTTGATTATGTTGATAGGGTTTTTATAATGAGTAATTTTATAACAATAACAAAAAATAATCAAATTCACTGGGATAATATAAAATTAGAGTTAAGAAACTTTATTAAAAAATATATTGAAGACGGGAAAAACATAGTTGAACTTAAACCTCAAAAGAAAAAAAAATTATCACCAAATAAAAAAATTGATAAAAAAATAATTGAAATTTTAGATGAATATATTAAACCTGCTGTAGAACAAGATGGTGGTGCAATTCAGTTTGAATCTTTTGTGAAAGGCAAAGTAAAGGTGTCTCTTCAAGGAGCATGTAGTGGATGTCCTTCTTCAATGATTACACTAAAATCTGGAATTGAAAAGCTTCTTAAAAGATTTGTTCCAGAAGTTGAAGAAGTAGTTGCTGAAGAGGTTTAGACTAAACTTGAACTGACCATCCTGTAGAACCATCTGGGTTATCATTTAAATCAATTCCTTCATTAGCAAGACTATCTCTAATTTCATCAGATAAATTATAATCTTTCTCTTTTCTAGCCTTATCTCTTTTTATAATTGCTTTTTCAATATCTTCTAAATTAATTTTCCTAGAATTTAAAATTAAAAGATTTAAATCTTCAAGAAAACTAGATTTAGGTTCTTGAAACAACCCTAATAATCCCCCATACTTTTTAAAAAAATCTAAAATAGATATAGAAAAATATTTTAATTCTCCTGTTACCTTTTTATTTACTCCCACTAGATTAAATTTTCTAATGATCTCAAAAATAATTGAGAAAAAACCAGGAGTATTAAAGTCATTGTTTATAAAATCAGAAACTTTTTTAGAATAAACATCAAAATCATTTTTATATTCTTTTGATTTTATAATTTCAACTTTAGAATTAGATATTCTTTCTGCTAAACTTAAAGCAGAATAAATTTTAATGAGGTTAACTATAGTTTGATTAATTAATTTTTTATTAAAATTTAATATTGATCTATAATGGACACTGAGTATTAAAAACTTAAATATTTCCGGATTGTATTCATTAATAAAATCTCTTCCTTTAATAATATTCCCAATTGACTTTGACATCTTTTGATTATCAAAATTTATCAAATTATTATGAACCCAAAAGTTAGCAAAAGTTGTTGAACTACAACACTCTGATTGGGCTATTTCATTTTCATGGTGAGGAAATAAAAGGTCTACTCCCCCTCCATGGATGTCAATTTTTGATCCAAGAATTTTTTTAGACATAGCAGAGCATTCAATGTGCCAACCAGGTCTTCCAAAGCCCCATGGTGAATCCCAACCAGGATCATCATCAAAAGATGGTTTCCAAAGTACAAAATCAAGTGGATTATTTTTATCATCGTTTACTTTTACCCTATGACCAGCTAACAAATCTGTCGTATTTTTTCCTGATAGTTTTCCGTAACCTTTAAACTTATCGATTGAAAAAAAAACAGATCCCTTAGAAGGATATGCAAAACCCTTATCAATTAAATCGGTAATAAAAGAAACAATGTCTTCTATATGGTCAGTACATCTAGGTGAAAATGAAGGGTTTTTAATTTTTAGAGATTTATAATCTCTCTCAAATTCTTTAATATATTTTTCGGATATTTCTTTTGTAGTCTTTTTTTCTTGTTTTGATTTATTAATTATTTTATCATCTATATCAGTATAGTTATAAATATAATTTACTTCATCCCCTAAATGTTCAAGCCAATTCCTTAAAAAATTAAAAAAAATAGGGCCTCTAAAGTTTCCAATATGGAGCAAATCATATACGGTAGGCCCACAAACATACATTGAAACCTTACCCTTCTCATTAGTGATAAATGATTCTTTTTTTTTACCTAAAGAATTAAATAATTTTAGTGAGTTATTCATACCTTATTATTTTGCATTTTTTGTAGCAAAGTTTGTCTTCTATATAAAAAAAGTTAAGTTTGCGTACTAATTTAATTGGAAGCGGGGACATTTGTCCCCATTTTTTTTGAAAAAATATTATGGACACTAAAGTACTTATTAACTCATTTACAGATTTTGCTAAACAAAAGAACGTTGATCGACCAACTATGATCAGAATTTTACAAGATGTTTTTAGGGCAATGATTAAAAAGAAATTTGAACACGATGAAAATTTTGATATTGTTATCAATGCTGACAAAGGTGACCTCGAGATTATGAGGTTTAGAGAAATTGTAGATGATAACTCAGAAGATATTTGGGATTTTGACAAAATCAAACTTTCCGATGCTAAAAACATAGAAAAAGACTTCGAAGTCGGAGATGAAGTTGCTGAAGAAATTAAAATTGAAGATTTTGGGAGAAGAGCTGTTATATTGGCTAAACAAACATTGATTCAGAGAGTAAAAGATTTAGAAAAAGAAATAATTATAAGCAAATATGATGAGCTTGTAGGAGAAATAATTACCGGTGAAATTTATCAGGTTTTAAGTAGAGAAGTTTTACTTGTCGACGGAGAAGGAAACGAAATATCATTACCCAGGTCTGAACAAATTTACAAGGACAAGTACAGAAAAGGCGATACGCTCAGGGGTGTAGTTTCTAGTGTAGAAATGTTTAGAGGAAACCCTAAAATTACTTTATCAAGAACCAGTCCATTATTTCTTGAAAAACTTTTTGAAAATGAGGTGCCTGAGATAAGTGATGGTCTAATTACCATTAAAAAAGTAGTGAGAGAGCCAGGGGAAAGAGCTAAAATTTGTGTTGAATCATACGATGATAGAATAGATCCCGTAGGAGCTTGTGTTGGAATGAATGGTTCTCGAATTCATTCTATAGTAAGAGAACTTCAAAATGAAAATATAGATGTAATAAATTATACTGATAATCAAGAACTTTATATTACAAGAGCTCTAAGCCCTGCTAAGATTACAAATATGCAAATCGATAATGAAGAAAAAACAGTATCAGTTTATTTAAAACCAGATCAGGTCTCTTTAGCTATTGGTAAAGGTGGACAAAATATTAAGTTAGCAAGTAGACTTTTAGAATTAGAAATTGATGTGTTTAGAGAACTTGATGAAAGTCAAGAGGAAGATGTAGATCTTGAAGAATTTTCCGATGAGATTGAGGGTTGGATAATTGATGAACTTAAAAGAATTGGATTAGATACAGCAAAGGCTGTGCTAAGTATTGAAAAAGAAGATTTAATTAAAAGAGCTGATCTAGAAGAAAATACTATAGATGCAGTGGTTAAAACATTAAAAAAGGAATTTGAATAATTTATGAGTGAGACTAAACAATTAAGGTTAGGGCAGATAGCAAGAAAGCTAAATGTAGGTAGAAATACCATAATTACTTTTCTTCATGAAAAAGGATATGAAGTTGATTCTAATCCTAATACAAAAATTAGTCATGACTTATTTAAAATTCTAGAAAATGCTTTTGAGGATTCTGCAGTTGAAAAAAAGGTAGCCTCTAATATTAAAATAGGTATTGAAGAAAAAGCAAATTTTATAAATGAGTCAAAAAAAGAGGAAGAGAAAAAAGAGGAAGAGAAAAAAGAAAAAGAGAAAAAAGAAAAAGAGAAAAAAGAAAAAGAACCAGAAAAGAAAGAAACTGGAGGAATAAAAATTATAAAGAAAATAAAGCTTGATGATAATAGTAAAAAGCGAGTAGCTTCATCAGATCAATCAAAGAAAAAAAGGAGACCTAGGAAAAGAATAATTTCAAATAAAAAAAATCAGAAATTTGGGTCTCAAAACCCACCTGAAAGTAAAGAAGATATTGATAAAAAAAACAAAGAGATCCAAAATAAAATTAAATCAACACTAGCTAAACTTAGCGGAACAAAAGACTCTGAAACTAAAAGATCAAAATATAGAAAGGAGAAGAGAAGTCAACACGCAGAAGCTATTGAAGAAGAAAAAATAAAACAAGAAGAAGACTCAAAAACTTTAAAGGTTACTGAATATATCTCTGCCAATGACTTAGCAAAGCTTATGGATGTTACTGTAAATGATGTAATATCTAAATACCTTGAAATTGGAATGTTCGTTTCAATAAACCAGAGATTAGATGCTGAAACCATAAGCATAATTGCAGAAGAATTTGGATTTAAAGTAGAGTTTACAACATCGGATGATGAAGAAATTGAAGTAGTAGAGGAAGAAGATAAAGAAGAAGAATTATCTCCACGTGCCCCTATTGTTACAATTATGGGTCATGTAGATCACGGAAAAACATCTTTATTAGATTATATAAGAAAGTCTAGAGTAACCGAAGGAGAAGCTGGTGGGATTACTCAACATATAGGTGCATATGATGTTGAGACAAAGAGTGGACAAAAAATCGCTTTTTTAGATACCCCAGGACACGAAGCTTTCACTGCAATGAGAGCTAGAGGTGCTAAAATTACTGATATTGTAATTATTGTAATAGCTGCAGACTCAACTGTAATGCCTCAAACCAAAGAAGCTATCAATCATAGCAAAGTTGCTAATGTTCCTATAGTATTTGCAATAAATAAGATTGATACCCCTAATGCAAATGTCAATAAAGTAAAAGAAGATTTATCTAATAATAATATCTTAGTTGAAGATTGGGGAGGTAAATACCAATGTCAAGAAGTCTCTGCAAAAACCGGTAAAGGAATTGATGAATTATTAGAAAAAGTTTTATTAGAAGCAGAATTATTAGAGCTAAAAGCAAATGAAAATAAAAAGGCGGTAGGTACTGTTGTTGAGTCTGAGTTGGATAAAGGTAGAGGATATTTAACAACAATAATGGTTCAAGGAGGAACACTTCAGAAGGGAGATATAGTTCTTGCAGGTGCACAACATGGAAAAGTAAAAGCTTTGTTTGACCACAGAGGGAAAGAAAAGGATAGTGTAGGGCCTTCCACACCTATATTAATGCTCGGTCTTAATGGTGCTCCACAGGCAGGAGATAAATTTAATGTGTTCAATACAGATAAAGAAGCTAGAGACTTAGCAACAAAAAGAGAGCAATTAATTAGAGAACAAAAATTAAGAACTAAAAAACACGTTACTCTTGATGAGATTGGGAGAAGATTGGCTCTTGGAAGTTTTAAAGAATTAAATATTGTTCTTAAGGGTGATGTTGATGGATCCATAGAAGCCCTTTCTGATTCAATGGAAAAATTATCAACTGATGAAATATCCGTTAATATTATTCATAGAGGTGTAGGTCAAATTACAGAATCAGATGTATTACTTGCATCTGCATCAGATGCAATAATTATAGGGTTTCAAGTAAGGCCATCTGTTAGCGCAAGAACTTTAGCTGAGAAGGAAGGGATAGATATAAGAATGTACTCTATTATTTATGAGGCAATTAGTGAAATGAAAAGTGCAATGGAAGGAATGTTAGAACCAACAGAAGAAGAAAAGATTGTAGGTAATGTAGATGTGAGGGAAGTATACAAAATATCAAAGATTGGAACAATTGCTGGTTGTTATGTTACTAATGGAAGTATTATAAGAAAAAATAAAATTAGGTTGATTAGAGATGGAATTGTTATATTCACAGGAAAAATAAAACAGTTAAAAAGGTTTAAGGAAGATGCAAATGAAGTAAAAAATGGATATGAATGTGGTATAAGTATCGAAGACTTTAATGACATTAAAGTTGGAGATGTGATAGAATCATTTGAAATAAAAGAGATTAAAAGAAAACTTTAAATTGAAGAATATGGCTAAGAAATTAAAAACAAAATACACTGCTTCAGAATTAAAAGAGTTTGAAAAGCTGATTTTAGAAAAAATGAAAAATGCACAAAAGGAACTTGACTTCATTAGAGAATCTTTACAAAGAAGCAGTCTTTCAGGGACAGATTCTACTCAAGGTGCACTCAAAACTTTAGAAGATGGAGCTGATACAATGGAAAAAGAAAGTTTGAGTCAACTTGCTGGAAGACAACAAAAGTTTATAACAAACTTAGAAAAAGCTCTAATTAGAATAAAAAGTGGAACATATGGGATATGTAAAGACACTGGTAATTTAATTGATAAAAAAAGATTAAGAGCCGTTCCTCACGCTACACAATCTATAGAGGCAAAATTAAATAGAGGTTAAAATTGAGTTCATTAGAATCAAAAATTGAATCATTAATTTTTTGTTCACCAAAGCCTATTAAACTTAGTGATATAATTAAAACCTTTTCAGAAAGTGAAAAATCGAATTTTTCTGAAAAGAGAATATCCGAAAGTATTAAGGTGTTAATTAATAAATTTAAAAGTGATGATTTTTCTTTTGAGATAATTGAATCAGGTGGTGGGTATCAATTCTTAACTAAAAAAGATTATTCTCGATTAAACGAAATTTTTCTTAAACAACAATCTAAAAGACGTCTTTCAATATCTGCACTAGAGACGCTATCAATAATAGCATATAAACAACCTGTCACAAAATCTGAAATTGAAAAAATAAGAGGAGTAAACTGTGACTATACAATTCAAAAATTATTAGATAAAGAATTGATAAGAATAGAGGGTAAATCCGATAAAGTTGGTAGGCCACTCATATACTCAACCAGTGAAAAGTTTATGGATTATTTTGGAATAAATAGTCTTGAACAATTACCTACAATAAAAGATTTCCAAAAAGAGGAGAATTCTATAGGTGATGAAGAAGAAATCTAATATAAAATCAATCCGAATTAATAAATTCATTGCACTTTCAGGATTCTGTTCCCGTAAGCAGGCTGATAATCTTATAACAAAAGGAAAGGTTAAGATAAATGGGAAAAGGTGTTCTAAATTAGGTTTAATGATTAGTTTAAATGATTTAGTTACAGTTGATGGAATATCAATTATTCCAGAAAAAAAACAATATATTTTACTAAATAAGCCTAAAGGGTTTTCTATTAAAAGTAATATGAAAGGGAAAACAATTTTTAACTTATTAAAAAAAATTGAAGAAAAGTTATTTCCAGTTGGAGATTTAGATGATGATATGTCAGGTCTTTTATTATTAACTAACGATAATAAACTATTAGAAAAATTGATATCCCCTTCACTTAAATTAAAAAAAATTTATAGTATTATATTAGATAAAGCTATTAGTAAAAATGATATAGAAACAATAAAATCTGGACTTGCTATTGATAATAAAAAAATATCAATAGAAAAGGTAAAAAAATTAGAGAATGATAATGAGGTTGGGGTTGAAATAAATAGTGATGAAAATAAGATTTTCAAAAAGATTTTCAAAAAGATAAATCTTAAAATAATTAAGTTAGATAGGGTCATGATTGGACCATTAACAAAAAAAGATTTACCAAGAGGAAAATGGAGAAGTTTAAAAGAAAATGAGATAAGAAATTTAAAATCTTTTCTTAACTAATCTTTATTATATTCAGCTATCAATGTCTTTATGTACTTAAGATGATTTATAGAAGAATCATCATTTGTCTTCTTAATTTTTATTTTTATTTTTTTATCTAAACTTATAATTTCACCAAGTACTATTGATCTAATATCAGATGATTGAAAATCTATATTTGTTCCAAATCTTTTATAGTATGGTGACTGTGTTTTATCATTTTTCATAATGTCTAATAATTTATTAATATATGTTTTTTGGAGATTTCTTCTATAAAATTTTATTGGGCTAGTATCTGANATATTACCCCATAANCTTAAATTCANATCTTCAATCATATCATTAATAGANTATGCATCATTTCCATTNATTGCTTGATTTTCTAACATNCTAGCAAGTCTAGAATAATCAAATAATCNACTTAANGCATAATTTTGTGCAGATCTAACCCTCTCAAGNGCACCNACATTTTCTATTTTATCCAANACATTCTNTTCTACTAACCAATCTAATGAAATNAAAACATGATCATTTAAAAACTTANTTGCTTTCCTTTGAGTNGTTTTNGAAACATGNGAATATACTTTTCCTTTTTGNTCATTACTTTTTAANTCTTCATAAATACCTCCAACATTTGTNGAAACATGACCAATATATCTTCTAAATTGAGANAAAACATTTAAATAAAGTTCCTTTAAATCATCATAATTTTTTCCNTCTTCGTAGGTCCAATCTATTAAATTAGGNACAATTCTCTTAAGNTTTAGAATNCCATAATAACTNGCATCCATATTATCACTTCCTATAGATTCTGTTTGAGACCTNGGNTCTATTCCNTTTGAATATCCAAACCAGTAATCNTAATTTGATGACTTATCTTTTATCCATTTATTAAGAGTTTCTTTCTCTGATTTNGNATCTAGATTATTAAAATAAGAATATCCCCACTTAANAGACCAAATATCATATTCACCTACCATGGGATAAAANTTTTTTACACCATCACCNGGCTGAGCAACATAATTAAATCTTGCATAATCCATNATAGANGGTGCTACTCCATGAGAAGAGGTAAAAGAAGGNGATCTAAGACTATCAACAGAATAAGCAAAGCTTGATCCCATATTATGAGGTAATCCGATTGTGTGTCCAACTTCATGAGCAGAAACAAACCTTATTAGTTGACCCATAACTTCATCTTCAAATTTTACTCCCCTTGACTGCTCATTTACTGCAGAAGTTTGAATTAGATACCAATTTCGTAAAAGGTTCATTACATTATGATACCATCCTATATCACTCTCTAGAATTTCTCCTGTCCTTGGATCAGCAGTATGAGGTCCATAAGCATTCTGAATATCTGAAGCATAATATCTGATAACTGAATACCTTACGTCTTCAGGACTCCAATCTGGATCCTCTTCTTTAGATGGAGGGTACTTACATAAGATAGCATTTTTAAAACCCGCAGCCTCAAAAGCAACCTGCCAGTCCTCAACTCCCTGCTTTAAATATTCTCTCCATTTAACTGGAGTCGCAGGGTCAATGTAATAAACAATAGGTTTAATCGGTTCTACTAATTCTCCCCTATTATAAGCTTCTATATCTTTAGGAACTAATTTCCATCTCCTAATATATGAAGTTGACTTTGCTTTTTGCTCATCTAACCCGTAGTCAGTTTGTGACTGAGAAAAATACCCTACCCTTCTGTCCAAATATCTTGGTTGCATTTTATTTTCTGGAAGAAGAATCATAGAATTATTTACCTCTAAACTAATAGTCTGCGAATTTCTTTGTGAAGGTGGCTGAGTTGAGATATAGGTTAATACATTTCTAACCTCTATGTTTTTAGGAAAACTTTTAGCTGATTCTATAAATGATCTTTTTTTATCTAGAGAAGTAATCTTTAGATTTTTTCTTCTGAACTGAGGAAAGCCCAAAGCCTTAACATCAGTTGTAAAGAGCTCTGTCACGTTAATTAATAAAGAACTATCAGATGGGTTATAGGCTTCTATGTTAAAAGATGATAGAATTGGTTCAAAGTTTGAATTTTTAACAGATTCATAGATTGGGAGTGAGTCACTTGCTATATTTTCATAACTAACAACTCTAAGTAATATTTTATCATATTTTTTCTGCCACCTAAGTACCTGAGAGTTAATCTTTTGTCCTCCATAACCAATTCCATTTGCTGTCTTAGCAATCCTTGTTACCATCAACATCTCTTTATCAAGTAAGGAACTTGGTATCTCATAATATACCTTTTGATTATTTTGATGTACTTTAAAAAGACCTTCATCAGTGATAAAATCATCATTAATAATTTCATCGTAAGATTTATCTTTGTTTTCTTTCTCATTTTTCTTTTGAGCAAATAATGATGACTGAATCATTATGAGACTTAGTAATAAATATTTCATGGTAGTGGTTAAGTTGAGTTTATAATTACTTATAAATATATAAAATAAATTCAAAGGACAAAAAGTAAAATATATGAGACAATATGTCTCATGATACGTTATATTTACTAATAATTTTTTATAAACTCTTATATTTAAAGTCTCATGGGACATAAAATAAAAATTAACGCCAACCCCTCAAGATCATTTTGTTACTATAACCACGAAGGAAAAAGAATAAAAATTTATAATGGAAAACAATTTAGAGAAGACATATACCCCAACAAAGAGAAGGATATNACGAAAAGAAAAGTTTTATTAGGTCAACTAAAAAAAATAATAAAAAGAAATTTAAGTGTACTAAAGCCTCTTAAAAACTCAATTANATCAANGAGAGCTGATAACTTATATGATCAGAGTATTTTCAAAGAGAGAATAGCATTAGAACTTTATGAACACCCAAAAANTGGATCTAAAGCTGCTGCAAATGAAATAGCCAACTTGATTAAAGAAAAACAATCTAAAAAGAAAAATTGTGTCTTAGGATTGGCAACTGGATCCTCTCCCATTTCGATCTACAAAGAGCTTGTAAGAATGCACAAAGAAGAAAATCTCAGCTTTTATAATGTAATAACCTTCAACTTAGATGAATATTTTCCAATGGATCCTAACTCTATACATAGCTACCACAAGTTTATGTTTGAAAATCTATTTAAGCATATAGATATAGACCCAAATAATATTAATATTCCAAGCGGGTATATTAAATCAAATAAAATTGAAAAACATTGTGTTGATTTTGAAAATAAAATTAAAAATGCGGGAGGTTTAGACCTCCAACTTCTTGGCATAGGAAGAAACGGGCACATTGGGTTCAATGANCCTGGATCTATTGAATCTTCAGTAACCAGAAAAGTTAAGATTGAGCTTACCACAANATTTGATGCCGCTAGTGAATTTGGNGGNATTAATAATGTGCCAAAGGACGCTATCTCTATGGGAATAAAGACCATTATGAATGCAAAAAGAGTCCTTTTAGTAGCTTGGGGTNATAGTAAAGCTAAAATTATTAAAAAATCTATAGAAGAAGATGAAAACGAATTAGTGCCTGCATCATTCTTGCAAAAACACAATAATTGCCTTTTTATTTTAGATAAAGAATCTTCTTCTCAACTAAATAGAATGAACTGCCCATGGGTTTTTACAGATATAACCAAGAAGCCCTCAACTTCACTAAGCTCAACAATTATTGGTTGGACTGACTTTNATATCAAAAAAGCGGTAATATGGCTAAGTCTTAAAAAAAACAAACCAATATTACAACTAACTGATGAGGATTATCATGAAAACGGGATGGGAGGAATATTTGAAAAGTATATATCAGCATATGAGACAAATATTAAAGCTTTCAACATGATCCAAAACAACATCACTGGTTGGCCTGGNGGAAAACCTAATGCTGACGACACAAATAGACCAGAAAGGTCAAAGCCCTCAAAAAAAAGANTATTAATTTTTTCTCCTCATCCCGATGATGACGTAATCTCAATGGGAGGAACCTTTGAAAGATTAATTACCCAAGGGCATGAGGTTCATGTGGCATACAATACTTCAGGGAATATAGCAGTAAATGATAATGATGTAATAGAAATAACTGAATTAATAAAAAGATTAGCTGTTAGTTTATCACCTAAAGAACTAAATATACTAATGAGCGATGAAAAAAATAAATTGGAAAAAAATCATATTATATGGGCAAGCAATTTCCATAAAAAGATATCTGGACTAATGACGGAAAAAATTGATATTGATGGTTTTAAAATCGTAAATAAGGTAAAGGGTATAATTAGAAAATCTGAAGCGTATCAAGCGTGTCAATATCTTGGCTTAAAAAATNAAAAGAATATACACTATTTAGATATGCCATTTTACCAAACAGGAACTATTAAAAAGAAAGATATATCTNATGAAGACATAAAGATTGTTCAGAATTTAATTACAAAAATAAAACCACACCAAATATATGCTGCAGGAGATTTAAGTGATCCTCACGGAACCCATAGACTTTGTNTAAGATCAATATATAGGGCCATAGATAATTTAAAGTCAAAATTATTTATGAAAGACTGTTATGTTTGGTTATATCGAGGNGCCTGGAATGAATGGAAGGNTTATGATATAGATATGTCAGTACCACTTAGCCCTGATCAANTNCTAAAAAAANGAAGAGCTATATTTAAACATCAATCTCAAAAAGACTCAGTAGTTTTTCCAGGAGACGATNTAAGAGAATTTTGGCAAAGAGCAGANGACAGAAATAAGAATACAGCAGAATTATATTCTAAACTAGGTTTTGCAAAATACGGTGCAATGGAAGGNTTTAANAGATATAAATTTTAAGTATANATCTAAANAGANNNNGAAAAAAATCTTNTAATNNAANTACCNNNACTACNATGAAACANCATNCCNAANANNGCTGNNGNATCCAAANNCTGNTTNTANCTNAAATAACCAATTAANGANATTANTAAAATNCCCATNCCNCTCCATATNGCATAAGTNATNCCAACNGACATNTCTTTTAANGTAAGAGACATAAAATAAAATGTNAATGANTAACCNANNATNACAATTANAGANGGNNNNANTTTAGAAAAACCTTGAGACTCTTTTAAAGCAGANGTTGCAATAACTTCAGTAATAATTGCAATAATTAAATATATCCATTTCATAAGGTAGTGGTGCTGGGTGGACTCGAACCACCGACTCACGGATTTTCAGTCCGATGCTCTACCACCTGAGCTACAGCACCTGATGAAATATTTGCAAACCTAATTAAATAAACATTTCTCACAAAATTATTATTTTTGAATTTGAACAATTAAACTATGGAAGCAATCCCACAATTTTTATTTCTTTTTTTGCTATTATTTTTTAGCTTCATTCTCTTCAAACGAGTTAAGACTATAAAAAGAAATATCTTATTAGGTAATAAGAAATATAAAACTTCAACAAAAAAAGAGACAAGATTAAAAAATTTAATATTGGTTGCGTTTGGACAATCGAAAATGTTTAAAAAAATGACACCTGCTATACTTCATTTGATGATCTATTCTGGCTTTATTATAATAAACATTGAGATAATAGAAATAATACTCGATGGGATTTTAGGTACTCATAGAATATTTAATATGATTGGCATGCCTTATTACAATGTTTTTATATCAATAATTGAATTTTTTATTATTCTAGTTCTAATATCATGTGTTATTTTTTTAGTTAGAAGAAATTTTATGAATATTAATAGATTAAAAAGCTCTGAATTAAAGGGTTGGCCAACTTTAGATGCGAACTTAATTCTAATATTCGAAATAATTTTAATGGTAGCTATACTAACTATGAATGCATCAGATCTCATTTTACAAGATCATGGAAAATATAATTTTACTGGAAGCTTTTATTTTTCAGGCACATTAAAACCATTACTTATTAACTTTTCAACTGACAGCTTAGTGATTGTTGAAAGAACATTTTGGTGGATTCATATAATTGGAATATTTCTTTTTGCTGTTTATGTAACCTATTCTAAGCACCTTCATATTTTTCTTTCTTTTCCTAATATTTACTATTCAGATGATAATGAAAAAGGTAAAATGAGTAATATGGATTCTATAACAAATGAAATTAAGATTATGATGGGTATTTCAACAGAAGAAGTTAATGAGCCCCCTAAAAGGTTTGGAGCAAAAGACGTAACAGATTTATCATGGAAAAATATTTTAGAAGCTTACTCATGTTCGGAGTGCGGTAGATGTACCTCAGTATGTCCGGCAAATATTACGGGAAAGAAATTATCTCCACGAAAAATAATGATGGACGTAAGAGATAGGTCAGAAGAAATTGGAAAAATGAAAGATCAGAATCTAAATTATGATAATAAAAGTTTACTGGGAGATTATATAAGTAAAGAAGAGATATTTGCCTGTACTTCGTGTAATGCTTGTGTTGAGGAGTGTCCCATTAACATAAACCCATTAGATGTTATTATAGAATGTAGAAGATATGCAGCTTTAGAGGATTCAAATATCCCAGCAGAATGGAATTCCATGATGCAAAACATTGAAACTAATTTTTCACCATGGAAGTTTCCAATAGATGAAAGATCTAATTGGTTTAAAAAAGAGATATGAAAGTTAAAACTATAAGTGAATTTATTAATTCAAATCAAAACCCAGAAATTCTTTTTTGGGTGGGTTGTGCAGGATCTTATGATGACAGGTATAAGAAAGTCACAAAGTCATTTGTTAAAATTTTAAACCATTTAAAAATAGATTTTGCTGTTCTTGGAGATGAAGAAGGATGTACAGGCGATCCAGCTAGAAGAGCTGGAAATGAATATCTATTTCAGATGCAAGCTTTAAATAATATTAACACTCTCAATAAATATAACATAAAGAAAATTGTAACAATGTGTCCACATTGTTTTAATACATTAAAAAATGAATATCCAGAGCTAGGAGGTGATTATGATGTAATACATCACACTGAATTTTTAAATGAACTTTTAGAGGATGGAAAATTATTATCAAAAAAATCACACATTAAAATCACATATCATGACTCCTGCTATTTAGGAAGAGGAAATAAAATTTATGAGGCCCCGAGGAATTTAATAAACTTATTATCTGAAAACCTTCACGAGATGAAAAGAAGTAAAGAAAATGGTTTATGCTGTGGTGCAGGAGGATCTCAAATTTTTAAAGAGTCCGAATCTGGAAATGTTGAAATAAATCTAGAAAGAATTAAAGATATTGAAGATATTAACCCAGACACTGTAGCCGTTGCTTGCCCCTTCTGCTTGACAATGATAAACGATGGTGTGAATGAAAAAAATCTAGATAAAAAAATTAACGTTAAAGACATATCAGAAATTATAGAAGAAAATTTAAAAAAATAATATGTATGTTTCTTATAATAAACTAAATAAAAAAGCAAGATGTTGGGTCTTCATAACTGACAAGCCTATTGTTGAAAAAAAATATATAGTTACAGGTTTTTTAAAGAATTTATGCCAAGACTGGGTTTCCCATGGTAAAAGTGTTGTTTCCTCATTTAAATTATTCAAAGAAAATTTCATAATTCTGTTTGCTGAGGATGAAATTAGTGGGTGTTCAATTGACAGCTCAAGCGCTTTATTAAGAGAAAGTTTAAATCAACTTAAAATTGATATACAGCCTAATTCTAAAATAGGTATCTTTATTGGTGAAAATATTGAATTTAAAGACAGATCAACTTTAATTAAACTTATTTCTAATAAAGAGTTAAGTGCAGAAAATAAAATGGTAAACACGACAGTAAAAAACAAAGAAGAGTTTGATAAAAATTGGGTTTTGGATATAAATAAATCTTGGTTAATTAATTTTATTAAATGATAAAGCATAAAATTATAATTTTTGTGTTGATTGTTTTAAGCTTTAGCTCTTGCATAACCACAAAAACTGCTGTTAAAGATTTTAATAATGCAGAATATTATGATGCATCAATAAAATTTGAAAAGATAATTAAAGAAGGGGATTCTGAAAACAGTTTTTTATTAGCTGAATCTTTAAGAAAATCTAACAGACTATGGCAGGCTGAAAAGTATTATAAAGATGCTATAAAGTTTGGCATTAGAGATGAGATGGCTTATTACTATTTAACATTATCATTAAAAGGAAATAGTAATTATAATGCCGCTGATTCTTTGATTTCAAATTATCTTTCAAAAGGAAAAGATGAAGCTGTAATTAACTTAATGAGAAGGGAATCACTTCATATTAAAAATCTTCGACTTTATCCTGATACTAGCTATTATAAAGTAAAAAACTTAAAAGCTTTAAATACTAATTACGCTGAATATTCTCCTGCTTTCTCAAATGAAAAATTATATTTTGTTTCTAATAGACAATCTGAAAAAATATATAGTGGGACAGGAACTCCTTTTACAGATTTATATGAAATAAAAAGTAAGGGCGCAAACGTTGATATTAACTCATTAAAAAAACTAGGAGAAAATATTAATAATGAGAAGGTAAATGAGGGTTCAATTACTTTTTCTGGAGATGGGATGTATATGATTTTCGCAAAAGGTAATAATGGAAAAAGTAATGGAAGAAATAATGTTGACCTTTATTATTCTAGATACAGAAGAAGCGGCTGGGCTAACCCAAGACTATTAAATGTGAATACTTCAAGAAGTTGGGACTCAACACCTTTCTTAAGTAAAGATGGGAAGACACTTTATTTTGCATCAAATAGATCAAAAGGGTATGGTGGAACTGATATTTATAAGGCTAATGTAAATAGAAGAGGAAGATGGATTAACATTCAAAATTTAGGTCCTGAGATAAATACACCTGGAAATGAGTTGTTTCCATCTGTTACTGAAGATGGAAGATTATATTTTTCTTCTGATAATCATGAGGGGTTTGGTGGTCTTGATATTTTTGTTGCCTCAAGAAAATCTGGAAAGGTTACCATATCAAACCCTGGAAAACCCTTAAACTCAAGGGGTGATGACTTTGGAGTCAACCCGTATAACGCAACAAGAGGATTTTTCACCTCAAATAGAGATGGGGGTTATGGAGATGATGATATTTACACATTTGTGAATGATGACCCTAATTTAAAAATTGTTAATTATATATTAAAAGGAACAACCTTGACACCTAAGAGTGAAAATAAAGAATTAAGTGTTTTAGGAAACAGTAGTGTTAAACTTTTAGATAAAGAGGAAAATATTATTCAAGAAACATTTACAGACGAGAAGGGTAAGTTTGAATTTACAGTATACTCGGATGAAGATTATATATTAATAGGAGAAAAAGAAAATTATTTTAGCACAAGAGGTGACTTTAGTACAATAGGAAAGGAAGTAGATAGAACTAAATTAAAAGAATTTATAACTAACGTGGAATTTGAGAAAAACTTAGTGTTGGATAAAATAGTAGTAAATAAATCTATTGTATTAGATAATATATACTATGATTTAAATAAGGCAGATATAAGAGAAGATGCTGCCTTAGAGCTTGATAAGCTTGTAGTTATTTTGAATGATAATCCTAATATAACTGTAGAATTAAGTTCTCATACTGATGATCGATCTACAGTAGATTATAATCAAGATCTTTCTCAGAGAAGAGCAGAATCTGCAGTTTCTTATATTATAAGTAAAGGAATTAGTGAAAACAGAATGACTGCTAAAGGATATGGAGAATCTCAACTTATTATTCCAAATGCAAAGACCGAAGAGGAACATCAAATAAATAGAAGAACAGAATTTAAAGTTACAAGTTATGAGTTTATTGAAAACTCAGAAGATGCAAACTCAGAAGAAAAGTTTTTTAATAACAATTAAGGTTAAATGTCTAGAAGATATTTAGATAGGGGTGTTTCTTCAAAAAAAGAAGATGTACACAAGGCAATAAAAAATCAAGATAAAGGAATATTTCAAAATACTTTTTGCAAAGTTGTTTCAGATATAATATCTGGAGATCCTGATTACTCAAATGTAATGCATGCAGATGGGGCAGGAACTAAATCTGCTTTAGCTTATTTATATTGGAAAGAGACAGGTGATATTAGTGTCTGGAAAGGAATAGCACAAGATGCATTAATAATGAATATAGATGATTTAGTATGCGTTGGAATTACTGATAATATTGTAATGTCATCAACAATAGGAAGAAACAAACATTTAATTCCTGGGGAAGTTATTTCTGAGATTATTAAAGGAAATACAGAGACTATTCAAACTTTAAACGACAATGGAATAAAGATTATATCTTCAGGAGGGGAAACAGCAGATGTAGGTGATATAACTAAAACAATTATAGTAGATAGTACAGTTTTTGCAAGAGAGAAAAGAAAGAACATTATAGAATGCAAAATTAAAAGTGGGGATGTGATTGTAGGTCTCAGTTCTTATGGAAAATCAAAATATGAAAAAAGTTATAATAGCGGTATAGGAAGTAATGGCTTAACGTCTGCAAGACACGATATTCTTGATAAAATCTATGCAAAAAAATATCCAGAGACATATTGTGATGAAACTAGAAATGATCTGATCTATTGTGGTAAAAACTTATTAACAGATAAATGTAAAACACACGAAAATATTGGAAAATTATTACTTTCTCCTACCAGGACTTATTCTCCTATAATAAAAAAAATAATATCTAACTGTTTAAATAAAATATCGGGTATAATTCATTGTACTGGAGGTGGGCAGACAAAAGTTCTTCACTTTGTAAATAATAAAAGAATAATAAAGAACAATCTCTTTGAAATACCTGAGGTGTTTGAAATAATTCATAGGGATACTGATAGCTCACTTAAAGAGATGTATGAAGTATTTAATATGGGACATAGAATGGAAATTTATTGTGACCCAACGGTTGCAGATGAGATAATAGATATATCTAAAAAGTTTAATGTAGAAGCTAAAATTATAGGTTTAGTAGAAGATTCTTCAAAAAACGAATTAATAATTGAATCTAGAGAAGGAATAATTAATTATTAAACACGGATAACCGCTTAAGCAAATATTATAGATTTTAATGGAAAAGAAAATAGATTTTATTAAAAAACTTAAAAATATAGCCGGGGATAAAAATATTCTTACAGCTAATTGGAGTAAGGTTCCATACTCAGAAGGATGGCGCTATGGTTCAGGCAAGGCATTAGCTGTTGCTAAACCTGGTACACTTCTTGAAATTTGGGATATTTTAAAAGTTTGTGTTGAAAACAATATAATAGTAATAATGCAGGCAGCTAATACCGGGTTAACGGGGGGATCTACTCCTCACGGTAATGAGTACGACCGCCCGGTTTTGATCATAAATACCTTACGAATAAAAGATATTCATATTATTAATGAAGGCAGGCAGATCATAGGACTCTCAGGAAGCACTTTATACGGTTTAGAAAGAAAATTAAAACCATTCGCCAGAGAACCTCACTCAGTTATAGGCTCAACTTCTATTGGGGCTTCAATTGTCGGTGGGATTTGTAATAACTCCGGAGGATCTTTGGTCAAAAGAGGACCAGCATACACAGAATTAGCCTTATACGCTAAAGTCAATAAGAATGGAAAATTGGAACTAGTTAATGATTTAGGGGTTAATTTAGGATCAAAACCTGAGGAAATTTTAAAAAACTTACAAAATATTAATTATAAAAAATCTGATATTATAAACACAGATAAACTAGCATCTGATGACAAGTACTCAGAAATAGTCAGACAAATTGACTCAAAGACTCCAGCAAGATTTAATGCTGATGAGAGGTTATTACATGGTGCTTCAGGAAGTGCAGGAAAAGTTATTGTTTTTGCAGTGAGGTTAGACACTTATCCAAAACCTAAAAAGAGTAGAGTCTTCTATGTTGGATCAAATAAAACAAGTACCTTTTGGCAGATAAGAAGAGACATTCTTTCAAAATTTAAAATACTTCCAACATTAGGTGACTACCTACATAGAGACTGTTATGATGCTGCAAAAAAATATAGTAAAGACAATTTTATTGTTATAGAAAAGTTAGGAACAAATTTTCTTCCAACACTTTTTGAATTAAAGAGAAGTGTAGATATTCTAGCTAGTAAAATAAGCTTTTTGCCAGATAAGTTTTCTGATAGATTAATGCAATTTTTAAGTTTTTTTTGGCCAAATCATCTTCCAAAGAGAATGGAAGAGTATAGAAATAAATATGAACACCACTGGATAATAGAAATGTCAGATGAAGGAATAGAGGAAGCAAAAGATTACTTTAAAATTTTTTTTGATAAGAATGAGGGTGATTTTTTTGAGTGTACAGATAAAGAAGGTGAAAAAGCACTATTACATAGGTATGTCTCTGCAAGTGCAATTGGAAGGTATCATGCTCTAAACTCTAAAAATCATGGAGAAATGATGTCGTTAGATATTGCATTTCCAAGAAATGAGAAAGATTGGTTTGAAAAATTACCTAAAGATATAAATGATATGGTTGAAATGAAACTTTACTACGGTCACCTATTTTGCCATGTTCTACATCAAAATTATATTTTAAAAAAGGGGGTGAATGCAAATAAAATTAAAAAAAAGCTACTAAAAACATATGACGATAGAGGTGCGGAATACCCTTCTGAACATAACGTTGGCCACGAATATTCTGCAAAACCAGTTTTATCAAATTTTTATAAGAAACTCGACCCTACTAATAGTTTTAATCCGGGTATTGGAAAAACAAGTAAGAAAAAAAATTGGGGATAAGAGTAAATTTTATTTACTTAACTATTAAAACAGATCCCCCAAAACACTGCCTGTATTATTAAATTCATATAATTAATTTAAATTTTGATAGTATAATTGTTTTCTTATCTTTGCCTCACAAAAAAATAATGAAATGATAAGAGTTTCAATAAAAGAAAAAGAAGATATAAACAGAGCGCTTAAAAGGTTTAAAAAAAAGTTTGAGAAGGCTCAGGTTATAAAAGATTATAGAAGTAATGCCTTTTATACAAA
>NZUF01000025.1 GCA_002696995.1 Flammeovirgaceae bacterium
TATTGATGATACAGTAAGTCCACCTAATATAAGCAATGATAATATTGAGGCAGATTGTACAATTACAATAAATAATGAAAATTTCAAAAAGTTATTAGATAAAGAAATTGATTCAATGCAGGCTTTTATGACTGGGAAAATGAAGATAGATGGAGAGATGACAGTAGCCATGAAGTTATCATCTATATTTGGGTAAATAAAAAGTGCGCATGAGAAGAGTCGAACTTCCACGACTAAATCTAGTCACTAGGCCCTCAACCTAGCGCGTCTACCAATTCCGCCACATGCGCAAAATAAAATTATTGTTTTCTTTTTGTCCAGATTTCATATTTAGGATCCCCTTTCGAGCTAAATCCTTTATGATGCCAATCCCCTTCTTTTATTTCATAATCAAACTCTAAAGACTTACCAACTGTTTTAGAATCTCTAGAGAAAAATTCAATATTTTCAATATATTTTCCGTCTACTGCAGTAAATATACCTCCGCCTGTACCATAAAAGCCTTTCTTTGAAGTATCATAAGCAATCCACTGAAACCTTCCTCCTGCAAGCATTTTCAAGGTCTTTCTTGGCCTAGTCACATCTCTCATTCTCATCTCACCTCTCCTCTCAATACCACTCATCAGCCACGCCCCACTAAGATTATCATCATGAGGGTACTTATTAAATTTTACCCCATCAATTACCATCTTACCTGAATCATTTTTGATATTTATTTTTACATTAGAATAATAAACAGTGTCTCCTACTGAAGATGAATCAGATGAATTAAATTCCAATACTTCATAATATCCATTATCCCAAGAATATATCCCTCCTTTTGTACTTATAAAAGTTTTATTCTTAGTATCATACTTTGATACTACAAAAAACTTATCAGAATAAATTCTAACTTCATTAACTCCATTAATATCTCTGTACCAAGATGAGTTTTCAATACCATTAGAAAGACTAGTGGTATTTAAAATTAAAAGAAATAAAATATTAAACATTGTCATTTAACATTACTGGCATTACTAACATGGTTATTTCTTCATTTTCCCCAACATTATCTGGAATAATTAAACCAGCTTTATTTGGTTCTGAGAGTTTTAATATAACCTTATCAGAATCTATATTTGAAAGTAATTCAATCAGAAATTTAGCATTAAATCCTATTTCAATATCTTCCCCATCATGTTCACAAGAAATTCTCTCGTTAGCTTCATTTGAAAAATCAAGGTCTTCTGCAGACATTAGAATTTCGGAACCAGTAATTTTAAGTCTAACCTGATTTGTAGTTTTATTAGCATAAATAGAAATCCTCTTGAGAGAGCCTAATATTTCTGATTTACTAAGAGTAACTAAATTTGTATTATCACTAGGTATAACATTATCATAATCAGGATATCTTTCATCAATAAGTCTACAAACCATTTTTACACTTTCAAATGAGAAATATGCATTAGATGCATTAAATTCTAGTTTAATTTCTGAAGATTTATCTGAAGGTAAAATAGACCTCAGAAGATTTAATGATTTTCTTGGTAAAATCATATCATGATCAACCTCATCTCCCTTAATATCACTTCTAATATATTTGACTAATCTATGACCGTCAGTAGATACATATGTACAATTATTTTCAGATAATCTAAAAAATACACCAGTCATAGCTGGTCTTAATTCATCAGTACTAGTTGAGAAAATAGTATTAGAGATAGCAGAATTTAGTACTTCAGTATTTATAATTGTGCTGTACCCATCAGACACTTCTGGGACCTTAGGAAAATCAGCTGAATTTTCACCTGCAAGTTTATATCTACCATTATCTGAATTTATTTCTATGTTATAATTTTCATCATCAATTGAAAAGGTTACTGGTTGCTCAGGTAGATTTTTTAAAGTCTCAATCAAAATTTTAGCAGGTATTGCAACACTTCCATCTTCTTTTGACTCAACTTGAAGTTCTACCATTACAGATGTTTGCAAATCAGAAGCAGTTATAAGGAGATTACCGCTTTCAATTTCAAATAAAACATTTTCTAAAATTGGGACAACAGGATTTGAGGTTATAACACCACCAATAGCATTAAGATTTTTAAGTAGATAGGAAGATGAGACAATGAAATTCATACTAATAAAATTTTTGTGAGAGTAAATTTATAAATAAATATCAATCTTCCTCATTAAAATCAAGAGTTTTAGCTCTGCTATCGGAGTCTGTATCATCATCAAGATTTATGTTTTTTCTTTTATATGCTGGTATAGCTAATTTCTGCTCAACATAATCATCACCATAAATTTGGTTATTATGATTATTAATTCTTTTTTTTCTTTTTAAGACATACTCATTTTTTTTATTTGAAGAATCATAACTCTCAAGCGAATCAGAGTTATCTAATTCTTCAATTATAACCTCTTCTGTCTTATCATTTGTTTCAATCTTTTCATTAAGATTATCAAAATTATCCTCATACTCCTCATAATTATCTTCAATATTATGAATGACTTCCTCTTGAATTTCCTGCTCTCTCTCTTCAAACTTAAAAGTATTATCTTCAAATAAATTAGTTTGTGATTCTTTTTCAGAAGAAATAAAATCTATATCATCTTTTATAATTTCTTTTATATTAAATCCTGTTGCAATAATTGTAACTCTTACCTTATCATCTAATTCACCATCTATTGCTGTACCAAATATTATTTCAACATTTTCAGATGATGATTCATTTACTAACTTAGTTATAGTATTTAATTCAATAGTTGAAAGTTCATTATCTCCTCCTCCTGATACTATATTTAATAATATTCTCTGTGCCCCTTCAATATCTCTATCATTCAATAAAGGAGAATTTATTGCATTTTCTATAGCTTCTTTAGCTCTATTATCCCCTGAGGCTTCTGCTGAACCAAGTACAGAAGTTCCTGCGTCTTTCATAACTGTTTTAACATCCTCAAAATCAACATTAATCTGTCCAGGTACTGTTACAATCTCTGCTATACATTTTGCACTTGTCGCTATAATATCATCAGCCTTCTCAAATGCCTTTGATTGGCTAAGATCNCCATAAATNTCNATCAATCTCTGGTTTAAAATTGTAATTACACTATCACAACCTTTCTTTAATTCTTCAACACCANTTAATGCCTTTTCCATTTTTGCTTTACCTTCAAATTCAAAAGGNANNGTNACAATACCAACGGTTAAAATATCTAATTCNTTTGCAATTTGAGCAATAATNGGAGCTGCACCAGTACCAGTTCCTCCNCCCATNCCTGCAGTTATAAATAACATTNTAGTNCCNTCATTTCTAAGAAGTTCTCTNATCTCATGACTACTTTCTAGAGCNGCCTCCCTNCCCTTACTTGGATTTGCTCCAGCTCCTAANCCCTTAGTNANTTCCATTCCAATTTGAAGTTGATTATTGACANTAGAAGAATATAAAGCCTGAATATCAGTATTACATATAATAAATTCAACATTNCTAATTCCAATTGAATTCATATAATTNACAGCATTACTACCACCTCCACCTACACCAATAACCTTAATTATTGATTTNTGATGGGAAGGTANGTCAAATTCAAACGGCATAATTAATTATAAATTTTCATCTTTAAATTCTGTAAGATCATCATCTTTAAGGAAACCNTTAATTCTNTCNGTGACNAGTTTACCAAAGTTATTTACTTTAGGNAATGANGATCCATCAAATGATCTTGAATCATNCCTNTTTTTAATTCCAGGAGNATTTACATAATCCCANAGNAANAANCCAACAGCTGTTGAGTATTTAGGATACTCAAGGTTTACTATATCTGANTTTGTTAAATAAGATGAAGGGTATCCCTTCCTGACATCTAAACCAGTAATATATTTAACCTGTTGTTTTAAATTTAGAAGTTGAGANCCNCCACCAGTTATAACAATTCCNGCAGATAACTTTTCACTCATACCACTATTTAAAATTTCTTGATGGACTTTTTCAAAAATTTCTTCCATCCTCGCCTCAATTATTTTATATAAATTATCTAATAATATTTTTTTATCTTCTCTCTGNCCTTCACCCTTAATCTTGACATACTCNTTTACTGGTCTTTTAACATANAAAGCTTTACCAAACTTAATTTTTAAAGCTTCTGCATGATGNCTNGGTAAACCTAAACCNTCTTTAATATCTTGAGTNACAATATCACCTCCAAGNGGNATAACAGCAGTNTGNCTAATAATATTATCNTGAAAAATTGAGATNTCTGTTGTNCCTCCNCCAATATCAACAAGNCANATACCATCTTCTTTATCATTTTCATCTAATAGAGCTAAACTTGATGCAATAGGTTCAAGAATTAAATTACGGCATTTAACTTGTGATCTTTTAATAGATTCTTCCATTATTTTAATATCAACTTTATTAGCACTTATTATATGAAAATCAGCCTCTAACTTTTTACCATACTCTCCAATTGGGTCTACTGAATCATGNTCTTCATCAATNGTAAATTTCTGATGCATACTATGAATNATTTTATGATTAGTAGGTATCACAGCCATCTTAGATCTTTGTTCNAGTCTTTTGANATGAGAATGATTAATCTCAATNGGTTCATTTTCATTATTTTGTAGGCCTATAGAATGNTGAGTACTAAAACTTCGTATATGTTTTCCNGCAATACCAACATTNACAAACTCTATAGGNNCNTTTGCCATTTNTCCAGCTTCTTTTACNACATCTTTTATTTTTGATGTTGCTTTTATNAGNTTTTGAATCATTCCCTCNGAGACACCTTCAGAATCNGTTTCNGANAANCCAATAATTTTTAATTTATTATTTTCNGTCTGTTCTGCAATAATTGCACAAATTTTTGANGTACCTATATCTANTGCTGTAAANTATTTTTTTATAGGTTTATTCATTTTCATGCATTTTTATCACAGATAATTTGATTTNTAAATTTAACATTGACTGTTTTATAAGTGTTCCATCCTTTTGTNGGAGCAATATTATTATAGAANAACATTATTTTTTTAAATTTTTCTTCCAANTTATCAGGATANCCAAAAATAAATTTTTGTTTTGANAATTGTGGATGAATAACAATATTTTTATTTGATTTTATTTCTATCTCTGAAATTATTTTTGANAANAAATNATNNCCATTAATAAAGTTTATCATNTTCATAAGATCNTTTGAAAATTTTAAATTTTTATTATTAATATCTAANTCATTATTNATNTGNATNANTATTACTCTCTCTGAAAAATTAGAAGATATAGGAAATAAATTACCCTGAGAATCAATATATTTTTTTGAGTTAATACCAGAAACAATTCTAGCAATAGGCTCAAATTGTTCAACCTCAACATTTATGTTACCAACTAAATCTTTATATACCTTAATATCTCTGACATGAGGGTTTGAACTAAGTTTTTTTTCTAAATCATCTAGATCAACTAAAGATGAGTCAGAAGAAATCTGATCTTGAAGAAATACCTCTACAATATTTTTATTAAGAAATGTACTATCAACTTTTACAATAAAATTATTTGAATTTATATCATTATTTCTAAACAATAATATTATTGAATACATTAAGAAACATATAAAAATAAATACAACTATTTTTGAAATTTTTTTTATCATATCTCATCATAAATTTTAGAAACAATATTTTTAGCAGCATCAGGTTTCGCTAATTTTTCTAGAGATTTTTTCATCTTTATTTTCATTTCTGAATTTTCTAGTAAAATAATTGCCTGATTTAACATATTATCTTTTGCATCTTTGTCTTCAACTANTAAACATCCTCCATTCCTAAATATTTCATTAGCATTCTTTCTTTGGTGGTCATCAACTACATTAGGAGAAGGAATTAATATCAAAGGTTTAGAAATATAACTTAGCTCAGATATAGCTATTGCTCCAGCTCTAGATATAATAATATCAGCAACTTGATATGCTAAATCCATTCTTTTTATAAATGACTTAACTACTAAATTTTTTTCTTCAATATTTTTTGATAAAATATGATCATAGTAATAATCCCCTGTTTGCCATAATACCTGAAAGGAAGATTCTCTTATAATTGAAAGATTATTTAAAATACCTTCATTAATACTTTTTGCTCCAAGTGATCCACCTAAAACAAGTATTGTTTTTTTATCTGTATCTAAATTAAAATAATTAAATGGATCCTGGCTTATATTCTTGCTGTATTTTCTGATAGGATTACCTAAGTTTAAGACAGTATTCTTATCAAAAAATTTTTCTAGATTATTATAAGCAACAAATATAAGNTTCACTCTTTTTGATAATAGTCTATTTGTATATCCNGGAAANGAATTTTGTTCTTGGATTGCAGTTTTNAAATTCAAAATTGATGAAATNAATAGAAATGGNCCNGAAGAATATCCNCCAAAACCTATTACNTAATCAGGTTTATATTTAATAAGTATATAAATTGACTTAANNNTTGAATAAAAAATTTTAAANGGNANAAGAAAATTTTTAATTANAAATGGAATNCCTAAAAAAAGAATATTCAATAAAAATGAAGACCTTTTAATTCCTGAAATCCAAAGTCCAATAATTGGATAATTATATTTAGGNACAATTTCCATTTCCATTCTATCACTAGATCCNACAAATAATANCTCATTTTTTAAATTNCTTTTTTTTATTTCATCAGCTATTGATATCATAGGAAAAATATGNCCACCTGTCCCTCCTCCACANAAAATNACTTTAATCTTTTTATCANGCATAACTCTTCTCAAAATTATTTTGTCTACTAACNCTAAGNATTATTCCTAATGTAATACCTGTAAATAATTGGGATGTTCCACCCATACTAATTAAAGGTAATGTTACTCCTGTTACAGGAAGAAGGCCAACCACAACACACATATTTGTTATAGCCTGAATAACTAATGCAAAACTTAAACCAGCACTTAATAATCCTCCAAATGGCCTCTCAGAATCAATAAAAATTTTCATGCCTCTATACAATAGAATTAAGTAAAGTATAAGAATAGAAATACCCATTAGAAAACCATATTCTTCCACAATAATTGCATATATAAAATCAGAAGATGACTGAGGAAGAAAGTTTTTCTGATTACTATTACCAGGTCCTTTTCCAAATAGTCCACCAGTAGATACTGCTATATAAGCTTGTTCTAATTGATAAGGAATATTTTTTTTATTAATAAAATCTTCAACTCTACTTAAGGCAGTGTAACCTCTCTGACCTGTTAAAAGTGCAATACCTCCACTAAATAATATAAATAAAATAAGTAATGAAAGATGTGAAATTTTAACTCTTGATATAAACATCAATAAAATAGAAGTAGCACCAAGTATTAATGCTGTAGATAAATTTGTTAGAGCAATACATAAACATATTAACCCAATCCATAAAAAAGGCATAAATAAAGTCTTAATATTATCTAGATCATATTGTTTTTTTGCTAGGAAACTTGAAAGATAAATTATGAGAGAAAGCTTTGCTAAATCAGATGGTTGAAAAGCCATATTTATAATTGGGATACTTATCCATCTTGAGGCTTCATTAATATTTACACCAAACTTATATGTAAAGATTAAGAGAGGTACTGAGATATAAAGACCAATTAAAGATATTCTCGAAAAATATTTATAATCTACTCTATGCGAAAACCACATGGCAATAAAACTAAACGATATTAACATAAAGTGCTTTACGAGATAGAATTCTGTATTTCCTCCTTTATTTTGTAAAGCTAATAAGCTAGTCGCGCTATAAACTGAAAGTAATCCTATAACTGATAAGACAATAGCAATTAACCATATTATTTTATCACCGTGAATATTATCTTTTATCCAATTTACCATGTTATCTAAGTTTTAGAGTTGCCAAAGTCACTATAGCTAACAATATACTTATCATCCAAAATCTAGCAACAATTTTAGTTTCATGAATTCCTTTTTTCTGATAATGATGATGAAGAGGGGCCATCAAGAAAACTCTTTTTCCTACTCCATATTTTTTCTTAGTATATTTAAAATATAATACTTGAATTATAACTGATATATTCTCTATTAGAAAAACTCCACAGAGAACAGGAATTAACAACTCTTTCTTAATAATAATTGCTAAAACAGCAATTATAGCTCCAATTGATAAACTACCAGTATCTCCCATAAAAACTTGAGCAGGGTATGAATTGTACCAAATAAAACCTATACATGCTCCTACAAAAGCAAAAGAAAAAATAACAAGTTCACCTACCATTGGAACGTATAAAATATTTAGATAATCAGAAAATATTATATTACCAGATAGGTAGATAAATATCGACAATGTTATTCCAATTATAGCTGAAGTACCTGCTGCAAGCCCATCTAAACCATCAGTAATATTTGCTCCATTTGATACAGCAGTAATAATAAAAATAATAATCAAACTATATATAGCCCATGTATAGTCATCTAAAACACTAGGTAATAACCAATCATATCTAAATTGATTATCCTTAACAAATGGAATTGTAGTAATTAATTCTTTAGTGTCTACATGATCAACTCCTCTTAATAGACTTTCTTGTGTTATAGGTTCAGTAAAATTTCTCACCACTACTGATTCATTAGAAATTAATATAAATGAAACAAAAATTCCAATTAAAATTTGTCCAATTATTTTAAACCTTCCCTTCAACCCATCTTTATTATTATTTTTAATTTTCAAGTAATCATCTATAAAGCCTATTAAACTGATGAAAACTGTCACTATTAACATCATAATTATATAGATATTAGAAAGGTCTGCAAATAATAATGTTGGAAATATTATTGATAAAACTATGATTAAACCACCCATAGTCGGAGTCCCTTTTTTTTCTTTCTGACCATTTAAATCAAGATCTCTTATTTTTTCGGATAACTGAAAATTTGTTAGAATACTAATAATTTTTTTACCAAAAAGAATACTTATTACTAAAGAAAATAAAGCAGCCATTCCTGCTCTAAATGATAAATATTGAAAGACACCAGTCCCTGCTATATCGTAATTATTATTTAAATATTCAAATAGACTGTATAACATATTATAAAATTATTTTTTTTAAAATTTCCTTATCATCATGTGGAATAGATTTNTCTCCTATAATTTGATATTTTTCATGACCTTTTCCAGCNACTAAAATTATTGAATCTTTTTTATAGTTCANGCATGCCTNTTGTATTGCTTTTTTTCTATCAGAAATAATAATAAAGTTTTTTCTTACAGCTCCTTTTACTAAATCNGAAANAATATTTTCTTCNTTNTCATTTCTTGGATTATCTGANGTAAANATAACATNGTCACTANATTGTGTAGCAATNTTTCCCATTTCNGNTCTTTTAGACTTATCTCTATCTCCNCCAGCNCCNACAATAGTAATNACTTTAGCTTNNCTNTTAAATCTAGATATATTAATTAAAACATTTTCTANAGCATCAGGTGTATGTGCATAATCAATTATNCCAATTACATTNTTTTTTCCATGAATAAAATCCATTCTACCATTTGGTGTATNAAGTTTAGAAAGNTTTTTNAAAATAATATCAGNTTCAATTTTTAAAACTTTTNCAACTGCNNATACACTCAANAGATTNTATGCATTAAAATCACCNATGATTTTAAAATNTACATTTACATTATCAATCTTTATTTTAATACCATTAGTTCCACTTTCAATAATTTTTCCTTTTGAATCAGATATTTTTTTTAGTCCATATGAGAGAACTTTTGATTTTGTATTCTGAATAAGATATTCCGATCTTTTATCATCTAAATTTATAATTGAGTATGAGGATTTAGGCAAATCATCAAACAATTTTTTTTTTGTATTAATATAATTTATAAATGTTTTATGGTAGTCTAAATGATCATGTGACAAATTAGAAAAAATTCCAATAAAAATATCTTTACCCATTATTCTTTTCTGATCAATTGAATGAGAACTAGCTTCCATGACACAATATTCACACGAATTTTTAATCATATTATCTAATAACTCGTGTAATTGAATAGGACTTGGAGTTGTGAGCTCAGACTTAATCTTCTTGTCTAATATCCTATTCTCTATAGTTGATAACATCCCCACTTTCATCCCTAAAGAACTTAAAAAGTTATAGAGAAAAAAAACTATTGAAGTTTTGCCATTTGTTCCAGTAACAGCAATAATTTTAATTTTTTTTGCAGGATNATTATAATATTTTGAAGATATATCATAAACAGATTCTCTAATATTTTCTACTACTATATAGCATACAGCTGAATTAATTTTAATTGGCAAATAAGAGCATATGACAACTTTACATCCTTTTTTAATGGCATTATCAATGTATCTATGTCCATCTAAAGAAATACCTTTTATAGCAAAAAATAAATAATTATGTTTTACTAATTTTGAATTATCAGTTATCCCCTCAACAGTTATATTAATATCACCAACTATTTTTATAATATTAACATCATTAATAAGCTCTTTTAACTTTTTCACCCTAAACTTATACTAATTGATTTATATCTCTTAATTAATTTCCCTGGAGAAATATTCTGTTTTCTTACTCTTCCCTTACCTGAAAAAGTAACATTTAANCCTCTTGATTCTAAAATATATATTGCATCTTTTAAAGTCATCCCCACAACATTTGGAACTAAATGAATTTTTGAGTTTATAGACTCCCAATATATAGAGTTATCAATAAGTTTTGTTCTAACCCACTTACTATCAGATTGTGAGTGATTAGATAAGGACAAATTATTTGATAGGAATACAAGATCCTCCTTATATCCTGCTCTAATTTGTGGAAAGGTAAATTTAAAATCTTCTTTTTTAATTTCTTGAAAATATTTCTCATCCGAAATAAATATCTTATCAGCAATTTCTTTAAAGACAGGGGCTGCCACATCACTACCATAAATTCTATATTTTTTAGGGTTATCTATAACTACAATACAGCTATATTTTGGGTTTTCACTTGGGAAAAATCCTGCAAATGAAGTATAATATCTATTAGCATACCTTCCGTTTACTACTTTTTTTGCAGTACCAGTTTTTCCTGCGATTTTATAATTACTATGTTTAATATTATCTGCAGTTCCATTTTCCACTACTCCTTCTAATAATTCCTTTACAGTATTGATTGATTTAATTCCTGCAATTTTTTTAGTTGTTGAGTTATCAAATTTTTCAATTAATCTATTGGCACTTTTAACATTNTTTACTATTCTAGGCTGNACATAAATTCCATTATTGGCAACTGCATTATAAAAAGAAAGAGTATGAAGAGGAGTTAACATTAATTCATAACCATGAGCTATCCAAGGTAGAGAAACCTTACTCCATGTTGAATCTTCACTATTTTTAATTTGAGGTTTTGAAGAACCGAAAATCTGAAAATCAAAATTATCATTAAAACCAAACCTTCGTAAATAATCTAAAAAAATTTGAGGTGATCTATTAAAAGTTTCATCGATCATCTTAGCAACTCCTATATTTGAACTTTTTTCAAAAACTTCTTTTATTGTAATTTTACCATACCCTCCTGGCTTATGATCTTTCATCAATTCAGAATAAAACTTATACTCTCCCTCACCTGTATCTATAGAATCATATATTGAACTATCAGTTTCCTCTAAGTATGCTAAAATACTTGCCAATTTAAAAGTTGAGCCAGGTTCATGCATTCCCTGTATGGCATAATTATAATTTTCAGTGTAATAACCAGATTTATTTTTACTAAAATTTGATATTGCTTTAATATCACCTGTTTCAACTTCCATTAAAATTACTGATCCGTAATCAGCATCATTAATTTTCAATCCTTTTAATAGAGCTGATTCAGCTATATCCTGTAGGTTTACATTTATAGTTGTGACAATATCAAAACCATTCTTAGGTTGTATCTCATTACCATCATATATTGGCCTCCAATAATTTCCAGCAATTTTTTGAGTNAGTATTTCTCCGTCCTTACCATTAAGAAATGAATTAAAACTATACTCAATTCCTACAGTTCCTTTATTATTTTCATCTACTGAACCAATTGTTCGGTAACCTAATTTTGAATATGGTCTGTACCTCTCGTCCATTTTTTCAAAAATAACTCCACCGTTCAATCTTCCTTCTCTAAAAATAGGCCATGTATTTAATATCTTTTTTTCTTGATATCCAATTTTTCTTCTATTTAATAAAAGGTATTTTCTCTCATTCTTTCTGGCATTTAAAATATTATTTTTATACTCATTCTTACTTTTATCCTTAAAAAAAGATGATAATAAGAATGCTAATGAATCTAAATCATTTTCTAATAATACATTATTAGGTATAGAAGGATCAAAAGCAACTTTATAAAAAGGCAAAGAGGTAGCTAATATACTTCCATCATCAGATAAAATATTTCCCCTACTTGCTTTTATTTTATCATATTTGAAATTAATATTTTCGGATTTAGATTTCCAATAATCACCCTCTGAAAATTGTAAATCAAAAATACTATAAACTATACCTAAACTTATAATTATTACTATCACGAAAGCAATCTTCACTCTTAATAAAATTTCTTTTTTAATATTCATTCTTTATTTGATATTTTTTCAGGTGGTAGTTTAGAATTTTCTAGACCAATTTGTTTTACTCTTTTTAGAATTTCAGACTCCTTTCTAGAAAACATATAATTATTATTAAGAGTTATATAATCAGTTCTCAGCTCTTCTACTTCTTTCTCTAACTTATTTATTTCTCTTATTTGTTTTTCAACTGAATGTTGATTACTGATGTAAATAATTAAAAATAATAATAAATAAAATATCTTNTAAANNTCNANATTTAAAGAACTAGGNAATTCTANTTTTAATGATTTTAAAATATCATCTATTTTATCCTTAATATTCATATTTTTTCTCCAATTCTTAANTTTGCACTTCTTGATCTAGGATTTTCTTTTAATTCCTCTAATGAAGGNGTAAANGGTTTTTTATTTATCCTCTTAAAAANCTCNACTTTTTTACCANATAANTCTTTTTNATAATCAGGTAAAAAATTTGATTTATTAATAAANTTTTTAACTAATCTATCTTCNATAGAATGATANGATATTATAACTANCCTNCCTTTTGNATTTAATTGNTTNACTGTTTTTTTAAGCATTTCCTTTAATGAATTTATCTCNTCATTTACNTCTATTCTTATAGCTTGNTAAAANTTTGANAAAAACTTAAATGATACTNTCTTACCAAAAATTTGATTTAAAATTTNAATCAAATCAGAATTTTTTTTTATTCTTTTTNTATTCCTATAATTAATTATTTTATCNACTATAGATCNAGAATTTTTTATATCTCCATAATTNAATAAAATNTTNTTAAGATTNCTTTTTTCATAATCATTNATAACATCTTCTGCAGACANTTTAATTTCNTTACTCATTCTCATATCAAGCAANTANTCTCCTTTATATGAAAAACCTCTNTCTGAGTTATCTATTTGATGTGATGAAATACCAAGATCAGCAAGAATNCCATCAACTCTNTCTATNCCNTTNCTTTTAAGGTGANTATCAAAAAATTTAAAATTGCTTTGAATTAATTCNAAATTANCNTGAGAAATTGGATTATTNTTAATTGCNTCTNNATCTGTATCAAAAGAAAATAATTTNCCTTTTTTACTTAATTTTTNNAAAATTAACTTGGAGTGACCTCCTCCTCCNAAAGTAAGNTCAACATANATTCCNTCTGGTTTTATACTTAATCCTTTTATTGANTCATTAAGTANTACAGGAACATGATATTTCATAATTAATTATACATCAAGATATTTTTGAGCCAACTTAGANAANTCTTCAGAGNTANTAATCAAATTCTTTTTATAGATAACNGGGTTCCAAAGTTCAATAATNTTACCTACTCCAATAAGAATCACNTCTTTCTCTAATNCACAATGAGAAATCATNGATTTTGGTATCAAAAATCTAGCATTTGAATCAAGATCAACCTGAGATATNCTACTAAATAAATTTCTTTTTAATNTTCTTTGTTCAGAACTAAANTCATTAAGTGAATTAATTCTTGCNTAAATATTTTGAAACTCACTTAAAGGATATATNATAAGATTAGGCTCAAANCCTTTCCTAACAACTATGCTATTCTTAGAAGCTGAAGGTAAGACTGATTTTAACCTAGAGGGTAAAACCAATCTCCCCTTAGCATCTAATTTACACTCATGTTCGCCTGTGAAAAAAGCCATATCAGAGTATTAATATAAACCACTTGAAACAAATGTAATAAACATTTATACATTTTACACCACTTTATCCCACTTTATCCCACTTTGCAAAAATATTAATTAAATATTCCGACTTATAGTATANTTCAAAAGCTTTTTCAAGCTTCTTTTATAATCTGATTCTGGAAATTTTTCTAAAATAGAAAATGCTTTTTTAGTTAAGTTATTCATTAGATTTTGGCTATAATCAATACCTCCCTCTTCTTTAACAAAATCAATAATCTTATCAATTGATTTATAATTTTTTAAATATTTAATTATCTCACTTTTTTTTGAGTTATTAACCTTAGATAGAGAGTATATTAAAGGTAAAGTTATCTTTGCCTGTTTAAAATCATTGAGAGATGGTTTTCCTGTGTCGTAAGACAAATAACCAAACATATCATCTCTAATCTGAAATGCTTGACCTAATAATAACCCAAATTCTTTCATGAGTAATATGTTTTTATCAATTGAATTAGATGAAATTGCTCCCATAACACAACATGAAGAGAATAAACTTGCTGTTTTTTCTTGAATGATTTTAAAGTAAGTTTTTTCGTCAATATCTAAGCTTTTAGATTTCTTAAGCTGTGTTATTTCACCTTCACTCATTTTTTTTACTGCATTTGATAAGACTCCTAAAAATTTAAAATCATTATTCTCAACAGAAAGTTCTAAACCTCTAGATAATAAATAGTCTCCTACCAACACAGAATATTTACTTTTCCAAAGTGCATTAATAGAGAAAAAACCTCTTCTATAATTTGAATCATCAACTACATCATCATGTATTAATGTAGCTGTATGTAATATTTCTATTAAAATAGCAGCTCTGTAAGTTGATTCAGATATTTTACCGTTTAATCCTGAGGTTAAAAAAACTAAAATTGGGCGTATTTGTTTACCCTTTCTTTTTAAGATATAATTTACAATAGTATCTATAATAGAATTGTCACTTGATACGGATGATTTTAATTTTATTTTAAAATCATTCATCTCATTTTTAATGGGCAACTCAATATCATTAAGATTCATAAAAAAAACAGTAACTTGAATTAACTTTATATACTACGTCATTTATTTAAAAAAAGATGAACGATATAAAAAAAAACAATAAAAAGAAATACAAAAAAATTGTAAAACAATCAAAGTTTTGGCCTATAGTTCAACTATTCAAAGATAGAAAAGGATTTATGAATGAGGTTTCCAAAAAATCTCAAAATAAAATACTTGAAAAAATAAAGCCTGAAGATCTATATGAAGAACTTATAAATACTGTTTATAAAGAAAAACTTAGGATTTCAAAGAAATCTTGGAAAGCTGATCCAGCAGATGATAAAAAATTTTGGTATTCAATTAAAGAGAAGATTATTACATTTGAGAATGATAANAATAANCCAAAAATTAAAGATGAAATTTTACCAATTTTAATTGACAGATATACAAAAGAAATTACAGGAAATTTTAAAAGAAGTCATCATGGTTTTGCAAGAAGGTTAATTACTTCATTTCTCGCTCGTTTATTAAATACTGCTAGATTGAGAAATCCTTTTGGTAGCCTTAATTTAGATAGTACAATTCAAATAGTTGGAAAACATAAAAGACTAAGGGAACTATCAAAAAAAGGAACAATTGTGATGGTTCCAACCCACTTTTCTCATTTAGATTCTGCATTAATTGGATGGATTATNTCTCATTTAGGATTACCAGCATTTATGTATGGAGCTGGTTTAGTTCTATATAATTTAAAAATTTTTGCTTATTTCTTTAATAGTTTGGGAGCTTATAAGGTAGATAGAAGAAAAAAACATTTGTTGTATTTAGAAACCCTAAAAACATATACTGAAAGAGCAATAGTTAATGGGTGCCATAATTTATTTTATCCTGGAGGAACAAGATCAAGATCAGGATCGATAGAAAAAAACCTAAAACTTGGGTTATTAGGAAGTACTCTTGAAGCTCAAAAAGAGTTGAATAAGAAAAATAAAAAAATTTATATTATACCAGTAACATTTAATTATCAATTTGTCTTAGAGGGACCTGCTTTAATAAACCAATATCTATCTAAAAATAAATTCAATAATGACTTAGGTTACTCTAATACTTTTAAAATTTTTACCTTTCTAATTAAATATTTTACTCGCTCAAATAGAATGGCAGTATCATTTGGTAGTCCTCTAGATATTTATGGAAATATTGTAGATAAGCAAGGAAATCCAATTAATAAGAATAGTTTATCTCTTAAAAAAAATAATAAAAAAGAAATNCTTAATAACTTATCAGAAAAAATAATTGATGAGCTTATGGCTGGCACTGTTGTTTTTTCAAGCTTAATATTATCCTTTACTTCCTTTGAGATTATAAGAAATAAATTTAAAAAGATGGACCTCCAAAGTATTATGGAACTTCCTGAGGATGAACTAACTCTTAATATAAACTATTATAAATCAAAGTATAAACTAGTATTAGAATCTATTAGAAAACTATCATTCAAGAAAAAAATTAAAATTTCTGATGAATTATTACTTCCTNTAGATGATCAAATAGAAATAGGNTATAAAAACTTAGGACTTTACCATGCAATAAGACCTTTAGAATTAAAAAAAGATAAAATAATAATTAAGAATATAAAAATGCTTTTCTATTATAGAAATAGACTTGAAGGATTTGGAATTGAAAAAGTTTTAATTTCAAAAAATTAAAATTGGANTGTAACTAAATTANTAATCAATCTTCTCGATAGATTGTAATCTTTTACTTAATGATGGGTGAGAATAATTTATAAATTCAAATAATGGGTGTGGTGTAAGATTTGTTAGATTATCTCTAGATAGTTTCTTTAATGCACTTACCATTGGTGATTTCCTATATGTAGTGACAGCAAAATTATCAGCTTCATATTCATTTTTTCTACTCTTTATAAATGCTAAAATATTTATCGCTCTNCTTATAGGAGTATATAAAATAAAAAATGCTAATATCTCTAAATGTCTAAAAGATACATTGCCACCTAAGGCATAGCTGACTTCACTNNTAAATAAAATTTTAGACATTAAAAAAAGCATTAAGCCAGTGGTAATTATTGAAACAAATAAATTTGATATGACATGTTTTAGTTTATAATGACCTACCTCATGAGCGAGAACTGCTACTAATTCAGGGACTGAATGATTTTTAATTAAAGTGTCATATAAAACTATTTTTTTATTCTTTCCAAAACCAGTAAAGAAAGCATTTGCTTTATTTGATCTTTTAGAGCCATTAATAACAAAAATATTTGATAATGAAAAACCAACATTAATAGCATATTCATTAAGGCTTTTCCTAAGATCTCCATCTTCTAAAGGAGTTAACTTATTGAACAAAGGAACTATTAATGATGTATAAAACATATTTAGAAAAATCATAAATGCTGATAATAAAATCCAGGCATAAATCCAGAAATTTTGTGGATAAAGTAATATTAGAATGAGAACTGGGACTAATAGTATTAAGCCAATTATAATAGTTAAAAAATAGCTTTTTATTTTATCAAAAATAAAAGTTCCAATTTTCATATTATTAAAGCCATATTTTTCTTCAATCACAAAAATTCTATAAATCTGAAATGGAATGGATATAAAATCATTAATAAANTAAATTGTAAAGAAAAATAGAATTGAAGGACTAATTTCATTTTCAAAAGTANAGTTTCTAACAATTGAGTCCAACTTTCCAAAATAACCGTTGTATAAAATAATATTTAAAATGATAAAACTAAAAGTAGAAGTGATTAGATTAAACTTGAAATTTTCTTTTTTATATTTTTGAGATTTAGAGTATTCTTTTGGATTGTAAATATCATTAACATTATCAGGGATTTTATTATTGAAACTATTATAATTTAGTAAACCAGTTAANAGATCAACTAAATAATTTAAAATAATAATTAAAAAGATTATTTGAAGAATTGCTTCAGAACTCATAATCAAAATTACTTAAAAATTAGGTATAGGACATTGTAAAAAACGAGCATTTTTTGGAGGTATCTTCTTACCTAAAAAATTAAAATTATAAATTATGGAAATCTCATNAGATCCTCCAGAATCTGACAACTCCGAAAAATTATAATCATAACTATAAGAAATCATTAANTCCTTAAGATTAATACCCAAAGAACTAATAAGAGAATTAAANTTATTATTAGAATCAATAGGAATACCTCTATACCAAATTCCAAAGTTAATTGGTTCTAAATTAAAATATGTCCCTATATCAAGCTGATTAAATTTAGATTGTTTTTTAAAATGTAAAGAAGGAGACATTTTAAATTTATCAATTGTAAAACCAATATGAAATGAATATAGCCTATCTAAATTAATTTTTTCATTAGTAAATGAAACATTAGGNTCATTTAAATTATAGATGGATCCTCCAATCCAAATTTTTTCTGAATAAGCAAGNATGCCCATTGCTAAACTCAAATAATTTCTATTACCATAAACCATTAAATTTTCAGCACTAGTTCCAATTGTTCCATCAGGATTAAACTGATCAAGAAAAATAAGGTCATTTTTCAATCTTGAATCTACAATAGAAAACTGTGCACCAGACCTTAATACCCAGTTATAGTTAAGGTTAATTTCATATGAAAAAGATGNTGATAAGTGAGAGGTAGATAATTTATAAACTTCTTCAAATTCATTAGAAATATTTAAACCTAATGAGAAATTTGATTTCATTAAGTTATAATCAACCCAAGNCGAAAAATAATGTATTCCACCTACATAAGATGGCCATTGGTTTCTATAATTTACACCAACTCTCCCAAATTCTCCAATACCTGTCATTGCCGGATTAAGATTTAATGGAGATGAATAAAATTGAGAGTAATTTAAATTCTGAGAATTTAAATTAAAACTTATAACAACATAAAAAATAAGCTGATAAAAGATCTTCATCGAAAATTAAAAAATTTTATAATCTAGTTGTTTTAATGACAACGGCAAATTTAATTATCTATTTTACTTTATAAGCTATTTTAATCTAGAACAGTAATACTAACTGATTTTTCAGGTGTTGGTGTGTAGGCATAACAAACTGCACACATTTGATCTTTTTTTTCATTATCTATTACAAAGTCAAAGGAGTCATTTTCTTTAATATNATCAGGAAAATCACATATACTATGTAGTCTAAATACTTTTTCATATTTTTTTTCAGATGAACCATCAGTCCATTTTTTCTCTAAAATTTCTTGAGGAAAGTCTGAATCTTTAACTTCTATGACATAATTCATACAAATTCCTTTTTTTACAAGTTTTCCTTTANATGTATTTAGTCCATCATCATCATTACATGAAGTCAATAATAAAAAAAGAGTAATTAGCAAATTAATTTTTTTCATGACTTTGATTTTTGATTTGCAATAATAACGAAAAAGAATAGATTAAATTATATATAAAAATTATGAGCTATTTCTTTACCAATTTCTGATAAATAATGTCTAGTATTTTTCATTGCAGAATCGATTGATTCTGTTTTATCTAAAATTTTATAAACTTTTTTAAAGCCTAAGCTTTCATAGGTTCCTCTAACTGAATCACCACATACCGCAATAATTGGTTTATTATANTTTTTAGCTAAACTACAAATACCGCTTATTGCTTTTCCATATCTAGTTTGTGAGTCTAACTTACCCTCACCAGTNATAATTAAATCATAATCCTTAATTTTTTTTTCTATTTGAGATATTTCTATAAAAAATTCAATCCCAGAAACTAATTTAGCATCTAAAAAAGCAATCGCTCCCCCACCTACTCCCCCAGCGGCACCAGCTCCAGGAATTTTAGCTATACTAGGAAAACCATGAGCAAGTAAACTTGATTCTAAATTNACTAATCCTTTGTCCAATTTTTCAATTTCAATTAGACTAGCTCCTTTTTGAGCAGCATAAATATAAGCCGCNCCATTTTTACCATATAAAGGGTTCTTTACATCAAAAACTACTCTTACTTTTAATTCATGAAAATTAAACTGGACTTTACTTTTATCTATTCTNTTAATTAGTAAAAGATTTTGCCCTATTGGTGATAATAAATTTTCAGAGGCATCATAAAATCGATATCCTAAAGCCGATGCTATTCCAATTCCACCGTCATTTGTTGCACTTCCACCTATAAATAAATTAATGGTAGTTGCTCCTTTATTTAAAGCATCGTTAATTAATTCACCTGTTCCAAAAGAAGAAGTAAACATACAATTACGATCTTCTTCATCTAATAAAGCTAAACCTGAAGCTAAGGACATTTCAATATAAGCAGTATTTTGAGANAGATAATAAGTTGTTTTTATAGGATTAAATAAAGGATCATTTACGATAAGATCGTGAGGCTTTAAATTGAAATAATGATTTATAGTTTTTAATGAACCATCTCCACCATCAGCCATAGGAAAAGAAATAACATCTATAGATGAATTATTNTTTTTCAGTCCTTTAGTAAGTGCACTGCAAACTTCAATAGCTGTTAAAGAATCTTTAAATTTATCCGGAGCAATTAATACCTTCATACAAACAATTTATTCAATACTACGTATTGAAAAACAAAAAATTAAATTTATTATAAATTGAAATTATAATTATATAAAATTTTTTTTCATCTTTGGCAACTTAAAAAATATGAATTCTAAATAATATGAGTAAGAACCTAGTAATTGTAGAGTCACCAGCAAAAGCAAAAACAATTGAAAAATATTTAGGTAAAGATTTTAAAGTCTCTTCTTGCTATGGACACATTAGAGATTTAGCTAAAGATGATAAATCAATAGATAAAGAAAACGGCTTTATACCATCTTATATTCCTTCTCCTGATAAAAAGAAAGTAATTAAAGAATTAAAAACTCTCAAAAAAAATTCTGAAAAAGTTTATTTAGCAACTGATAATGATCGAGAAGGAGAAGCAATNGCATGGCACTTAAAAGAAATTCTAAATTTAAAGGAAGAAGAATATGAAAGAATTATCTTCAGAGAAATTACAAAAAAAGCAGTATTAAACTCTATTAAAAGTCCAACCAAAATTGATATGGGTTTAGTTAATGCTCAGCAAGCAAGAAGAGTATTAGACAGATTAGTTGGATTTGATATTTCACCTATACTTTGGAAAAAAATTAAAAGAGGTTTATCTGCAGGTAGAGTTCAATCAGTTGCTGTAAAATTTGTTGTTGATAGAGAAAATGAAATAAGCAATTTTTCACCAGAATCTTCATTCAAAACTACTNCAACTTTTTCTTTAAATAATGAAGAATTTCAAGCTGAACTAAATACAAGATTTGAAAATAAAGAGGAGTCAGAAAAGTTTTTAAATGATTGTAAAGAAACAACTTTCAAAGTAAAAAATATTGAAAAAAAACCTTCTAAAAGATCTCCTTCCGCACCTTTTACTACTTCTACTTTACAACAGGAAGCTAGCAGAAAAATTGGATTTTCTCCATCTCTTACNATGTCTACCGCTCAAAGACTATATGAAGCAGGACATATAACATACATGAGAACTGATTCTGTTAATTTATCTGATGAAGCACTAGAAAATTCTAAAAATGTTATAGAATCAAATTATGGAAATGATTATTTAAAAAGAAGAGTTTACAAAACTAAAAGTAATTCAGCACAGGAAGCCCATGAAGCCATAAGGCCAACTAATTTTAGTCTTGATAATGCAGGGAAAACAGAAACAGAAAAAAAACTATATAATNTAATTTGGAGAAGAACTTTAGCATCACAAATGAGCGAGTCCATATTTGAAAGAACGGTAGTAAAAATTAATAACGGCAGTAAATATGAATTTAAAGCTTCCGGAGAAATTATGGTTTTTGACGGGTTTTTAAAACTTTATACTGAGAATTCAGAAAATACTAAACTGTTACCTAAACTAGAAAAAGATTTAACCTTAAATGCTCAAGAAATATTATGTAAACAAGTTTTCACTAAACATCCACCAAGATATTCTGAAGCAAGTCTTATCAAAAAAATGGAGGATTCAGGAATTGGAAGACCGTCAACTTTTGCAGAAACAATTAGAAAAATTAAAGAGAGAGAATACGTAGTCAAAGAAGAAAGAGATGGTAAAATCATAAAAAGTAATGAAATAAGACTTATTTCAAACAATATTTCTAATGAGGTAAAAGATGAGAAGACTGGCTTTGAAAAAAATAAAATATACCCTACTAATATGGGAATGTTTGTAACTGAATTTTTAATTGAAAATTTCAATTCAAATTTCATGGATTATTCTTTCACTGCTAAAACCGAATCACAATTAGATCAAATTGCTTATAAAGGAAAAAATTGGAATAATATGATCGAAGAATTTTATGCTATATTTTCTCAATTATATAAAAATGTCCCAGAGGAAAGATATCATTTAGAAAAGGAACTTGGTGAATTTGAAGGTAAAAAGATGATTGCAAGAGTTGCTAAGTTTGGTCCTGTAATTCAAATAGGAGATAAAGAAGACTCTGATGAAGGTTTTCCAAAATATTTTAATATGTCTTCAGAACAATTAATCAGGCATATTTCTATTAATGAAGCTTTAGATATTATAAATAAAAAAGAAGAAAATAACTCTCTTCCAGTTTTTGAATATGAGAAAGGAAATATAGAACTCAAAAATGGAAGGTATGGTTTTTATTTAAGGTTCAATGATAAAAACTATAAAATTGACAAAGAGAAATACCCTGAACCTAAAAATATAACTTCGGATGAAGCTATTGAAATAGTAAATACTCCAATAGAAAAATCAAAAGACATACTAAAAGAATTTGATAATGGACTACAAATTAGATTAGGTAAATATGGTAAACCCCCTTATTTTCTTGCAGTTAGAGGCACTGAAATTGGGAATATCTTCAAAGAAAAGAGAAAGAAACCATTTGTTGGAATTCCAAAAGATATTTTAGAAAAATATAAGAATAATATTCAAAGTATATCTGAAAAAGAAGTAGAAGAAATTGTTGAAAATTTTCTTAATAAATAATTTTACTCAAATTCAATAATATTATTTGATTTATCTATATCAGCCATCTCTCCAGAAGGATTAATTTCAATTTTTTTAATCTCTTTATCTGACATATCTAAATTAAATTGATAGCTTTCGTTCACCCATTCCCAGTCCTCTAATATAATAAGCTTATTATCTGAATTATCTTTCTCACCTCTCATAATTGAAAGTGGTATATAATAATTTTCAGAAGAAAAATCCTCATACAAAACTTCAACTTCAATGGGCATAGGCATCTTTCCAATTCTATTTATAGAAACTGAAATTTTATTTTGATCCTTTTCCTTAAGTTCAAAGGAATAATCTATCGAATAGTCTATTTGATGTGTTGTCTTTACCCAATAATCAATATACCAGTCCAATTCTATTCCACTTTCTTTTTCCATTATTCTTAAGAAGTCATATTCATCAGGATGTTTAAACTTCCACTCATTATAGTATCTCCTAAGTCCCTTAAATAATTTTTCCTCACCTATTATATATCCTAATTGCATTAAAAATATTGCACCCTTAGTGTAGGAACCAACACCATATGCTTGATTAGTTGAAAAGTGGTCTGAATGAGTTGAAAGTGGTTCTTCTAAACCGGATTTAATAAAAGTATAATATCTGTTATATGATCTTTCAAGAGGATTTATAGAATTCAAATTATATATTTCATTAAATTCATTATTAAATGTAATATTCTGAGCAAAGGATGTAAAACCTTCATCCATCCAAGCTAAATAACTTTCATTAGTGCCGAGGAGCATTTGATACCATGAATGTATAAGTTCATGAATTGTAACAGATAACAAACTAGGGTATGATCTTTCACCTGTTATTAATGTAGCCATAGGATATTCCATTCCTCCATCACCACCCTGAATTACCGAATATTTTGTGTAAGGATATTTTCCAAATTTTTTATTAATATACCTGAAAGCATCTGCAGTATCATCTTGCAACCTCTTCCAATTACTCACCATTTCATCATTGGTTTTTTGATAATAAAAATGAAGCTCCAAATCTTCAGAGTCTACTTTTAAAATATCATGAACATAATCTGGATCAGCTGCCCATACAAAATCATGAACATCCCTAGCTTTAAAATTCCATGTATTTTTATTTTTTTCTTTCTTTTTACTTTCAAGAATACCAGTTGCAGCAACTATATAATCTTTATTGATAGATATTGAGACATCAAAATCTCCCCAAGGAGCATAAAATTCTCTAGCTATATATGGATTAGCATGCCATCCATTCTCATCATACTCAGCAATTTTAGGAAACCATTGAGCCATTGAATAATCAATTCCTTCTTTATTATTTCTACCGCTTCTTCTAATTTGAACAGGGACTTGACTAAAATATTCTAAATAAAAATCTGTTGATTCATTAGGTAATAGTGGATGTGATAATTCTACTTCTAGAACTGTACCTTGGGTATGATGTTTTAAACTTTTCCCATCTTGCTCTATTTTTTTAATTTCATGAAAACCAATTTCATTTTTATTCAGTTTAGAAATTCTATCCATTACTCTTCTATCCGGATCAGGTAAAGATCTGCTTCTAACATCCATCATGCTACCAGGCTGAAAAGCATTAAAATAAAGATGAAAATAGACCTTATTTATTGTGTCTTTAGAATTGTTAAAATATTTTAGATTCTGTTTTCCAAGAAACTGGTGATTTTTATGATCAAAATCTATAATAATTTTATATTCAACTCTTTGTTGCCAATAAGAATATGAATTGAATGAAACTAAAAATAAAAAGAAAAAAAATTTAAACATCAACATTTGCATATTTAGCATTCTTTTCAATAAATTCTCTTCTAGGAGCAACCTCATCTCCCATAAGTTTAGAAAATAATACATCAGCTTCTGCAGCAGATTCAATTGTNACTTTATTAAGTAGCCTTTCTGCNGGATCCATAGTAGTAGTCCACAATTGTTCTGGGTTCATNTCCCCTAAACCTTTATACCTTTGAATATTAACAGATGATTCTTTTCCATCTTTTGCTAGCTCCTTAACAAGTTTATCTTTTTCATCTTCCGACCAGACATATTCAGCTCTTTTNCCTTTAGAAATCTGATATAACGGAGGAAGAGCAATATATAAATAACCATTATCAATTAAAGGTTTCATGTATCTAAAGAAAAAAGTCAGAACTAAAGTTCTTATATGACTTCCATCTATATCAGCATCTGTCATTATGATTACTTTATGATATCTCAATTTTTCAAGATTTAATTCTTTTTCATCTTCTTCTGTCCCAAACCTAACTCCAAGTGCAGTAATGATATTTTTTATTTCATCATTATCATAAATTTTATGTTCTTGGGCTTTTTCAACATTTAAAATTTTACCTTTTAGAGGAAGAATTGCTTGAAAAGTTCTGTCTCTACCCTGTTTTGCAGATCCTCCAGCTGAATCTCCCTCAACAACATACAATTCACATAATGCAGGATCTTTCTCGGAACAATCAGCAAGTTTACCAGGTAGCCCTGTTCCAGTCAGAACATTTTTTCTCTGTACCATTTCCCTAGCCTTTCTTGCAGCATGCCTAGCTTGAGCTGCTAAAATAACTTTTGAAATTATTTGTTTAGCTTCTTTTGGATTTTCTTCTAGAAAATTACCTAACATTTCCCCAACACATACATCAACCGCTCCCATGGCATCAGAGTTACCAAGTTTTGTTTTAGTCTGACCTTCAAATTGCGGTTCAGCAACCTTGATAGAAATTACTGCGGTTAGACCTTCTCTGAAATCATCTCCAGAGATATCAACTTTTACTTTATCTAGTTGACCAGACTTATCAGCATAAGATTTTAGAGTTCTAGTTAGAGCTCTCCTAAAACCAGCAACATGAGTACCTCCTTCTATAGTATTGATGTTATTAACATATGAAACAACATTCTCAGAATAAGAGAGATTATATGATAATGCTACTTGAACAGGAACATTCTCTTTTTTTCCTTCCATATATATAGGATTAGGAATTAGTTTCTCTCTTGAACCCTCCAAATAATTTACAAATTCAGTTAATCCACCTTCTGAATAAAACCTCTCTGATATAGGCTCATTATTTTCATCTAACTCTCTTTCATCTTTTAAATCTATCTTAATTCCAGCATTAAGAAATGATAACTCTCTAAGTCTGGTTGCAACAGTATCATATTTATACTCTCTAACATTAAATATCTCCTTATCAGGGACAAAAGTTACGACTGTCCCTTTTTCAGATGTTTTACCTATCTCTTTAACATCTTCCAAGGGAATTCCTCTTTCATATTGTTGCTCAAATATTTTTCCATCTCGATACACTGTAGCTTTTAACTTTTCAGATAGAGCATTAACACAAGATACACCAACACCGTGNAGACCTCCTGAAACTTTATANGTATCCTTATCAAATTTACCACCAGCATGTAAAACTGTCATAACAACCTCAAGAGCTGATCTTTTTTCTTTAGGGTGTATACCAGTAGGTATTCCTCTACCATTATCTGATACGGTAATAGAATTATCTTTATTAATAACGACAGAAATAAGATCACAATGACCAGCAAGTGCTTCGTCAATTGAGTTATCTACGACTTCCCAAATAAGATGATGCAGGCCTTTATTGCCAACATCTCCAATATACATAGCAGGTCTTTTTCTTACTGCCTCTAAGCCTTCTAGAACTTGAATATTACCAGCAGAATATTGATTTTTGTTTTCGGATTTTTTAGACATAATTTAGATTGGTTTTTCTCATNTAAAAATAATCAAAAATTAGCATTTTTAATAGTATTAAAGCATATTAATTAGATTATTTTTGAGTTATAAATTATTAATTAATGTGAGTCTTTAAGTTTTAAATATTACTTTTATAAAAAAAAAAATATGAGCAACCCCAATAATTTTAAATCTGTAGATTTTTACTTACTTGACGACCTTCTTACTGAAGAGCAAAAGCTTATAAGAGAATCTATTAGAGATTTTGTTAATGTTGAAATATCACCAAATATTGAGGAATGGTTTGAAAAAAATCACTTTCCACTGGAAATTGTAAAAAAAATGGGAAGTACTGGTATTTTTGGTCCAACTGTTTCACAAGAATATGGAGGAGGTGGACTTGATAATATTTCCTATGGTCTCATAATGCAAGAATTAGAAAGAGGTGACTCAGGAATGAGGTCAACAGCATCCGTTCAGAGTTCATTAGTCATGTTTCCAATAGAATCTTATGGTTCTGAAGAGCAAAAAAAGAAGTATTTACCTAAACTCGCAAGTGGTGAGATNTTAGGTTGTTTTGGTTTAACTGAANCTGATTTTGGATCAAACCCTGGAGGAATGATATCAAAACTAGAAGATAAAGGTGATCATTATATTCTAAATGGATCTAAAATGTGGATTTCTAATTCACCTGCCGCAGATATTGCAGTTGTATGGGCTAAAGATGAAAGTAAAAGAATAAAAGGGGTAATTGTTGAAAAAGGCATGGAAGGCTTTTCAGCTCCTAAAACNGAAGGTAAGTTNTCTTTAAGGTCATCCCTAACTGGAGAATTNGTCTTTGATAATGTCAAAGTTCCAAAAGAGAACCTTCTTCCTAATAAAGATGGGTTAGGTGGTCCTTTAGGTTGTCTCGACAAAGCAAGATATGGAATTTCTTGGGGTGCAATAGGAGTTGCAATGGATTGTTTTGATGCTGCAAAAAAATATTCTCTTGAGAGAAAACAATTTGATAAGCCTATAGCTTCATTTCAATTAATTCAAAAAAAGCTTGCAGAAATGCTTACCGAAATAACTAAAGCTCAATTACTTTGCTGGAGACTCGGAAAATTAATGGATGAAGGAAAGGCATCATCNTCTAAGATCTCTTTAGCAAAAAGAAATAATGTTGACATGGCATTAAAAATTGCAAGAGAAGCAAGACAAATCCATGGGGGAATGGGAATAACAAATGATTATCCGATGATGAGACATATGATGAACCTTGAATCTGTAATAACTTATGAGGGAACTCATGATATTCATTTACTTATATTAGGNCATGAAATAACTGGTATACAAGCATTTTCTTAAAGAATGAAAATCTCTGAAAAAATTATTTTTACTTCAAGAGGAAAGAAGATATTTATTAGAGAGTGGAAAACTAAAAATCTTCAAAAAAAAAATATTCTCATAATTCATGGTTTAGGTGAACATTCTGGAAGGTATAAAGAATTTGCAAAATTTTTTATAAAGAACGGATTAGGTGTTTATGCATTAGATCTTCAAGGTCATGGAAAAAGTGAAGGAAAAAGAGGGCACATCAAATCATTTGAAGAATATTTAGATTCTGTAGAAAGCTCTCTAATTTTTATTAGAAAAAAATTTTTAGAGACCCCAATAATTTTNTTTGGTCATAGTCTAGGNGGTTTAATAGGGCTAAACTTTTTAATTGAAAGAGAAAGTAAAGAAATAGAATCAGCCGTAATATCATCNCCATGGATAGAGACGGCAATTAAAGTACCNNAATACTTGATACTATTACAAAAAGTTTTAAAAAGGATATTNCCAAGTTTAAGATTGAATAATAGGCTTACCTCCAGTCACTTAAGTAAAAATAAAGATATTGTTTCTAAATATGATGAAGATGAATTAGTTCATAATAAAATTTCACTTAACCTATACTCTGAAGTAATGAAGACTATAGATAATGTAAAAGAAAAAGCTTCAAGAATTAAAGCTAGAACTCTTTTATATCATGGCATGAGTGATAAAATAATTTCATCAAATGGAACAATTGGAATAAGTAAATTATTAAAAACACATAAATTAAAACTTTATGATAATGTTTACCATGAGCCTCACAACGATCTTGAAAAAGAAGAAATTTATCAAGACATAATAGAGTTTATTAAGAAAATATAATTTCCTATATTTATAAAAAACTTAAACTATGAGAAAATATCAAATATTACTATTTGCAATAATTTTTACTGCTTGTTCTAATAAAGTTCAGGAAAATAAAAGTGAGTGGGTATCTCTAACTGATGGCAAAACTTTTGATAATTGGCATACATATCTTTCAGAATCTGTTGTAGGTTGGAAAATTGAAGATGGTGCATTCGTTTATTATCCAGGAGAGGGCAATAGTAATAATGGGCTTGTTTCTAATAAAAGTTATACTAGTTTTATTTTATCTCTAGAATGGAAAGTTGAAAAAGGAGGAAATAGCGGTATATTTTGGGGTGTAAATGAAACCAAAGATTATTCCGTCCCCTACCTTACAGCTGCAGAAATTCAAGTTTTAGATGATGATATTTATGGGAAAGAAGATACATCTAATTTTAATCATATGAATGGTGCTCTTTATGATATGGTTGCCCCAACTCAATTATTTTCAAAACCAACTGGAGAATGGAACCATTACTTGATTGAAATTAATTATAATGAAAATATTGCTAATATTGATCTAAATGGAAACAGAACAATTAGTTTTCCACTAGAAGGACCTGAATGGGATGCTTTAATCTATAATTCTAAATTTAGAGACTGGAAAGGTTTTGCAAAATCAAAGTCTGGACCTATTGCATTTCAAGACCATGGCACCAAAGTATATTATAGGAATATTAAAATTAAAGAACTATGAATAAAAAAATTATTTATATAATACCATTATTTTTTCTACTTTCATTAGCATCAAAAAATAAAAAATTTGATCGTTTTATTGAAGAAGAGCTTCCCTACCTTAAAGCTTTATATCTTGATATTCATCAAAATCCTGAAATATCTTTAATGGAAAAGGAGACCTCAATTAAACTTGCTAATGAGTTGAGAAAAGTTGGATTTGACGTTGAAGAAAATTTTGGGGGTTATGGAGTTGTAGGAATCATGAAAAATGGAAAAGGTCCTACTATTTTGTATAGAACTGATATGGATGCACTACCAATGGAAGAAAAAACAGGTCTTCCATATGCCAGCAAAGTCATAACAAAAAATTTTGATGGGAATGATGTTGGGACTATGCACTCTTGTGGTCATGATATGCATATGGCAGTTTGGACTGGTACAGCTAGAGCATTAGTTGAGAGAAAAGATGAATGGAATGGAACCATAATGATGATTGGTCAGCCTGCAGAGGAAATAGGAGCTGGAGCTGCAATGATGCTTAAAGCTGGACTCTATGATAAGTTTCCTATTCCAGATTATGGTATTGCACTACATTCCTCACCAACAATACCATCAGGAAAAGTTGGATTTGGTAAGGGATATATAATGGCTAATACTGAATCTGTTGATATAAAAATATTTGGTCAAGGTTCACATGGCGCTGCTCCTCATATGTCAATTGATCCAATTGTCACAGCATCAGTGATTATAATGGAACTACAAACTATTGTAAGCAGGAATATAAATCCTCTAGACGATGCTGTTATAACAGTTGGTTCTATAAAAGGAGGAACAAAACATAATATAATTCCTGATGAAGTTGATTTACAATTAACTATTAGAACATATAAAGAAGAAGTAAGAAATTTAATTCATAAAAGAATTAAAGAAATATGCGATGGAGTTGCAGCTTCAATGGGATTAGATGAGTCTAGATACCCTAAAATTATATTACCAGAAAGTTTTACCCCAGCTAATTATAATGACGAAGAGCTTATTGATTTAATGACAAGTGTTTCTAATTCAATAATTGGAGAAGAAAATATTGTTGTTACAGAACCACAAATGGTTGGAGAAGATTTTGCAAGGTATGGAAGCACTAAAGAAAATATTCCTACGGCGATGTACTGGCTTGGCACAGTTCCTAAAGAGAGAATGGACAAGTATAATTCAGGAGAATATGCTCTTCCTGCACTTCACTCACCATATTACTATCCAGATATAGAAAACTCTATTACCACTGGAGTTAAGGTAAGTACAGAATCTTTAATCAAGCTATTTAATAAATAAATGTTTTTTCTCTATCCGAGAATGAAAATATATATGATTTACTTTGTTTTTCAACTCTGATAAAAACAACATTTTTTTGAATTTCATAAACTCCAAATAAAATATTGTTAATAATATTTATTTCATTAATATCTCCCTCATAATCAAATGAACATGATATTTCTACTAAATCATTTATAAGATTATACTTAAACCCAGAAAGTTTAATTTTAGAATCATCTATTCTTAATTCAAATTTATTTTTGATATAAGAATCAATTTCACTTGAAGCATTTTGAAGTTTTGTGTCATTATCAATTGATATTGATTTATTAAAAAATAATCTTAAATCATCTTCAAGGTCATCTCTAAAAATTTTAATTTCAACTTCAGCTATATTATTAAATATAATTATTTGAGAAGTACTTATGTATATTGGATGAATTAGATATATCAAAAATATAAGGAAATTGTACATGATTTTTTAATATAATAAGAATGTATCATAATTAATTTTTTATTAGAAAAATATTTTCACTAATATTGAAATAGCTAAACTACAATGAATATTAACTCAGAATTTATTTCGGAAAACACCTATGATGCAATTGTTGTGGGAACAGGAATGAGTGGAGGATGGGCAGCAAAAGAACTAACTGAAGGTGGACTAAAGACATTGGTGTTAGAAAGAGGAAGAGATGTGAAACATGTAAAAGATTACCCNACAATGAATAAACATTCTTGGGAACTTCCTTACAGAGATCAATTAACTGCTAAAGAAAGAAAAGATTATCCTGTTCAGTTAAGAACTGGATATACCGTAAAACAATCAACCAAACACTGGTGGGTTAAAGATACAGAACAGCCATATACAGAAAAAAAAGGATCCTTTGATTGGATTAGAGGATATCATGTTGGGGGGAGATCTTTATTATGGGGAAGGCAAGTATACAGATGGAATAAAATAGATTTTGAAGCTAATGAAAAAGAAGGAGTTGGTGTTGATTGGCCAATAAGATATAAAGATATTAAAAAATGGTATGATCATGTNGAAAATTTTATTGGAGTAAGTGGAATGGANGAAGGACTATCTCAGTTGCCAGATTCTAAATTNCTCCCTCCTATGGAAATGAATTGTGTTGAAAAAGATTTTAGAAAAACTTTATTTGATAAGTTTGGTAGAACCTATACCATAGGTAGAGTTGCACATGTGACAAAATCACATAATGGCAGAGGTCCCTGCCAAAGCAGAAACCTTTGTATTAGAGGATGTCCATANGGAGCTTACTTTAGTTCAAACTCATCAACACTTCCAGCCGCAGAAGCNACNGGAAATATGAGNTTGAGACCAAATTCAATTGTCCATTCAATAATTTATGATGATAAAAAAGAAAAAGCTACAGGAGTAAGGGTAATAGATTCGGAAACATTAGAGATGAGGGAGTATTATTCAAAAATAATTTTTCTTAATGCTTCAACTGTAAACTCTACTTCTATCATGCTTAATTCAAAATCAAATAGATTTCAAAANGGTTTTGGAAATGACTCTGGAGAATTAGGNCANAATATGATGGATCATCACTTTAAAGCCGGGGCAAGAGCAAAGATGGAAGGCTATGATGACAAGTATTATNACGGAAATAGACCAAACAGTGGTTATTTAGCTAGATTTAGAAATTTAGATAAAAATGACATGGATTTCCTTAGAGGATATGGATACCAGGGAGGAGCAAGCAGAACNGGATGGTATAGNGCTGCAGAAGAAGGTTTNGTTGGTCAAGANCTCCTTGATACTGCNTCNAANCCTGGAGGGTGGAATATGAATTTACTTGCTTTCGGTGAAATATTACCTTATCACGAAAANAAAATGTATCTAGATAATAATAAATTAGATAAGTGGAAGATGCCAACTATTGTNTTTGAGACAGAGATAAAAGAAAATGAAATTAGGATGAGAGAAGACATGAAGAATTCAGCTGCTGAAATGTTAGATTCATGTGGATTTAAAAATGTTGAACCATATGACAACAGATATGATATGGGTAATGGTATTCATGAAATGGGTACNGCNAGAATGGGNAAAGANCCAAAAACATCAATTTTAAATAAATGGAACCAGGTCCATTCTGCTAAAAACGTATTTGTAACAGATGGAGCATGTATGACTTCTTCAAGTTGTGTAAACCCTTCATTAACATACATGGCCTTAACCGCAAGAGCTGTAAATTATGCAATAAGCGAATTAAAAAACAGAAATCTATGATGCAAAGAAGAGAAGCCTTTAAGAATATTTCATTATTTGTATCAGGATCATTAATTGTACCTTCAACCCTTCTTAATTCTTGTAGCCAACCTTCTAAAGAATTAAAATGGGAACCAAAATATTTAAGTAAATCAGAAGCATTCTTGTTAAATGAATTATCTAATGCTATCATTCCAAATACAGAATATCCCGGAGCTAATGCTGTTGGAGTTCCTCAAGAAATTGAGGAGTATGTATTTAATGTTTTTTCTGAAAATGAAATTGCTAGCTTTAGGAATGATCTCAATAAATTTGATGATTATTTAAATAATAATCCTGATAAATTTTATAAGTCTTTTTACGATACTAATTTATCTGAAAAAACTGATATACTAAATTCAATCCAATCTGGATCAGATTCAGAAATTAGAAATATCTACTTAAAAATAAAATCATCTGTAGCAACTTCATACTTTAAGTCTGAAGTTGGAGCAACTCAAGTTTTAAAATATAATGGACCATCTATAGTACTAGGGCAGTATAAAGGGTGCATTCCTTTTAGCGAAGTAGGTAAATCTTGGGCAATATAATTTTTTTTAAATATGAATACTAATTTGAAATCTCCTGTTGAAAATTTTATCAAGTGGGAAAGAAATAAAGGAAAAGAGACCTTTTTAATTCAACCTATAAATGGTAAAAATTATGAATACTCTTGGGAAAAAGTTGGAGAAGAAGCCCGGAAGATATGTAATTATATTAACAGCTTAAATCTTCCCAAATATTCCAAAATTGCGATTTTATCTAAAAATTGTGCTCATTGGATTATTGCTGACTTAGCAATAATGATGAGTGGAAATATTTCAGTTCCTATATATGCTAACGTCAATGGAAAAACTGCAAAGTATATACTTGAACATAGTGAATCAAAGCTATTATTTGTTGGGAAACTTGAAGAAAGTGATTGGGATCAAATTAAAGGTCATATTCCTAATAATATTGACAAGGTTGATTTCGGAAATTATNATCTAGATTGTGATTATAAAAAATGGGATAATATAATATCTGATTATGAACCAGTTAAAACCTTTAATGAAATTAATTTAGATAGTATAATAACTATTATATATACATCCGGAACAACTGGAATTCCGAAAGGAGTAGTNTTAAATTATAAAGCGGCAGCTACAGCAACTAAAAATTTGCATTTATTATTTCCCCTAACTGAAGGTGATAGGTTTATTTCGTATTTACCACTTTCACATATTGCAGAAAGAGCTTTAGTAGAACATGGAGGAATTCTATCTGGTGGCAAGATATTTTTTGTTGAAAGTTTGGATACTTTTGTTAAAAATTTAAAAGATTGTCAACCAACTATTTTCTTTGGAGTACCTAGAATCTACACTAAGTTTATGACAAAAATTCTTTCAATATTTCCTCAAAAACTTATTAACTTTTTAATGAGCACACCCATATTGAGTAGAATATTTTCTTCATTAATNAAAAAATCATTAGGATTAAGTAAATCTAGAATATGTATTACGGGAGCTGCTTCTATTCCAAAGTCTACTTTNAAATGGTTTGATAGATTTAAAATTAAAATTTATGAAGCATATGGAATGTCAGAGAACTCAGCATGCTCTCATGGAAATTATCCTGGTAATATTAAGTTTGGAACTGTAGGGAAAGCTATGCCTGACACAGACATAAAAATTACTGATAAAGGAGAGGTAATAATGAAAAATGAATGTATCATGAAAGGTTATTATAAAGAGGAAGAGCTTACTANACAAACAATTAAAAAAGGATATCTACACACTGGTGATAANGGCACAATAGATGATGATGGTTATCTCACGATAACAGGAAGAATAAAAGATATCTTTAAGACATCCAAAGGAAAATATGTTGCCCCAAATCCAATTGAAATGAAGCTTAGCAAGAACAACCTTATAGAACAAGTATGTGTTGTAGGTGAAAATTTAACTCAACCCATAGCACTAGTTGTTATGAATGAAACAAAAAAAATAGCCGATGATATAAAAAATAATTTTGAAGCATTAATCGATTCGATAAATAATAAATTAGAGAAACACGAAAGNATTAAAAAAATAGTAATTCTAAAAGACTCATGGTCTATAGAAAATAATATTTTAACTCCTACTATGAAGATTAAGAGGAATGTTGTTGAAGAAAAATATAAAGAATTTTATGAGNATTGGTTTAATTCTAAAAATCAAATTATTTTCCAGTAGTCTTACTTAATTTNTTCTTATCTAAACCTATATATGGATTATATCCATTTAATTTTTTTTGATAGAATCCAGATCCATTAAAGCTCCTAACTTTTCCATTATTTATACAATCTTCTGAGCAACAACCATTNAATATTTCTGCACCTTTTTTACTTAGGGGGAAATGTTTATTACATATTTCATTTGCACAATTAACCATCCTATCTGTTTTTTCACCTGTCACATAACACTTTCCTATTACTATGGGGTTAATTGAATTAACATCTTTCACTATTCTTTCATCAAAAACATAACATTTTCCATCAAAATTTTCACCACCTTCTTCAATTCCATATTTTATTATTCCCCCATGTAATTGGTATACATTCTCATACCCATTCTCTCTAAGAAAAGCACTAGCTTTCTCACACTTGACACCACCTGTACAGTAAGTAATTACTTTATCTGTTTTTTTTATCTTATTATCTATTTCAGAAATTTTACCAGAAAAGTCTCTAAAATTATCNATGTCAAGAGTAACTGCATTTTTAAACTTACCAATTTTGTGTTCATAATTTGATCTTACATCTAGAATAGTTACATCCTTTGGTGGATTTTTAACAATACTTTTAAATTCTTTTGGTTCAATATATTTTCCTCTTTTTTTAAGAAGATCTTTATTATTGAGACCAGAATTTACTATTTCAGACTTTATCCTTACATTAATTTTATTAAAGGCATTTTGATCAGAACATTCNACTTTAAAATCTATNTCAGAAAATAATTTATTATCACTCAGTTCCTTCATGTACTTTTTACAATCTTTTATTTTTCCAGAAACAGTACCATTGATTCCTTCTGAAGAAATAATTATTCTTCCCTTTATATTATTTTTAATACAGAAAAGGTGATGAGTATTCTTGAAATCTTGTGGTTCATTTATCTCTGTATAACAATAAAAAAGTAATATTTGATATTCTTTACTCATAATATTCCTTTTTCAATCAATATTTCTTCCATCTTATTTTTATATTCTAGAGTTTTACTCCTAACATTTTCTTCAAAAGAATCTGAAGAGTCTGAATAAATAATATCTCTTGAAACATTTACGATAATTCCACATTTATCATTCATAGAATTTAAGCTTATTCTCTTTAGATCTCCTCCTTGAGTACCAACCCCAGGAATAAGAAGAAAATTATCTGGAATAATTTTTCTTATTGAAGCTAATTCATCCATTCTATTTGCCCCTACAACATACATAGTGTTTTCTTTAGAAGACCAATTTAAAGAGTCAGATAAAACATGTTCATATAAATTTTTGTTATCAGAATCTTTAAAATACTGAATGTCTACTGAACTATTATTTGAAGTTAATGCTAATAGAATTATCCATTTATCATCAAATTCTAGATAAGGTAAAGAAGAGTCCTTACCCATATAAGGTGATAAAGTAACTGCATCAAAATTAAATATTTCAAAAAATGTTTTAGCATACATCTTCGAAGTATTGCCAATATCTCCTCTTTTGGCATCAGCAATTTTTAAAATTTCACTCGGAATATATTTTAATGTTTTTTCTAAAGATATAAGACCCTTAGATCCTTGAGATTCATAAAAGGCCAAATTAGGTTTATAGGCAATTACTAAATCTTTTGTAGCATCAATAACCCTCTTATTAAACTCATATATAGGATCATCAAATTCAAGTAAATGTTTTGGAATCTTATCTAGATCAGAATCTAAACCAACACAGAGATATGTTTTTTTGTTCTTTATTTGGTTTACTATTTCAGAAAAATTCATTTATTATCTAAAATCAATTACTTCTATATCCAGATACTTTTCTAGATCAAATGTAAAAAGTTCATTGTCTAATTCTTCTTCTAAAAAATCATCAATGCTATAAATAAAAATACTATTTGACTTATCATAAACTGTAAAGCTTGATAAAAGATTATTTTCTAGGATTGCAAAAGAAATCTTAAAATATGATTTACCCTCATCATCAGGATATATTTCAACATTGTTTATGCCATNAACTTTATCTATGAACTTATATTTATANCCTTCTTTATATACTTCAAAAACATTATTAATTGAAATATCTTGTTCACTAGGATCAAAATCTGAAATTGTAACTTCATTNAAATCTTCNAGATAAGTCCAAACTGTTTTTGAATCATTTATAATTTTTTGANCTTCTATATACAAAACATATTTATCATCCNGTACNGATATTTTACCCGAAAATGAATCTGTTATATCTTCAGAAAGATTCTTCATTGTATAAGTAAATGAAGAGGTAAAGCCATTCATTTTTTTATAATTATCNCTCATAGAATTAAGCATATCAAGAGCTATTTTGTCGTCTTGAGAAAACAAAAAGTATGCATTTAAAAAAATNAAACTGAGAAGAAATGTAATCTTTTTCATNATATAAAGTTAATCTAAATCATTAAGTAATTTTTAATTTACATTGTTAAGTAATGTTAACCCAAATCGTTTAGTAATTTCTCTAAACTATATTCATCCTGTATTAGTACCTTCCTAGGTTTACTGCCTTCCGAGGGNCCTACTATCCCTGCAACTTCTAGTTGATCAGTTAATCTACCAGCCCTGTTATACCCTAACTTTAACTTCCTTTGTAGTAAAGATGTACTTCCAGTTTGAGAGGACACCATAAGTCTTGCCGCATCTTCAAATAGTGGATCTCTGTCTGTTAAATCAATATCTGCTATTTGCTTTTCATTTTCATCAATATATTCTGGTAGTAAGTATGCAGAAACATATCCTCTCTGATTTCCTATTTGATCACAAATTCTTTCAATCTCAGGAGTATCTACAAAAGGGCACTGCAGTCTTATTATATCAGAACCTGATGAAAAAAGCATATCACCCATGCCAACTAATTGCTCTGCACCTTTAGAATCTAATATTGTTCTTGAATCCATATTTGAAGTTACTTTAAATGATATTCTTGTTGGAAAATTAGCTTTTATTACTCCAGTTATCACATTAACCGAAGGTCTTTGAGTAGCTACAATTAAATGAATTCCTATAGCTCTAGCAAGTTGAGCCAACCTTGCAATTGGGTTTTCAATTTCTTTTCCAGCTGTCATCATTAAATCAGCTAATTCATCTATAACTAAAACTATATAAGGAAGGTACCTGTGACCCTCTTTAGGATTTAGTCTTCTATTTATAAATTTTTTATTGTATTCTTTAAGGTTTCTTGCTTGGGCATCTTTTAGTAAGTTATATCTCACATCCATTTCAGTACATAGAGAATTTAATGTATGTACTACTTTTTTTGTCTCAGTAATTATCGGTTCCTCTGAATCTGGTAGTTTAGCTAAAAAATGCTTTTCTATTTTATTAAATAATGATAATTCTACTTTTTTCGGATCAATTAAAACAAATTTTAATATTGATGGATGTTTTTTATAAAGTAAAGAGGATAGCATCACATTTAATCCAACTGATTTTCCTTGGCCTGTAGCACCTGCAACAAGAACATGAGGCATCTTAGTTAGATCAGCAATAAACACTTCATTAGAAATTGTTTTTCCTAAAATTAAGGGTAGCTCATAATCACTCTTAATAAACTTCTCTGTGCTCATAACTGATCTAAGGCTTACTACCTCTCTATTCTTATTAGGAACTTCAATCCCTATTGTACCTTTTCCTGGTATTGGAGCTATTATTCTGATTCCTAGTGCAGACAAACTGAGGGCAATATCATCTTCTAAGTTTTTGATTTTTGATATTTTCACCCCGGCCTCAGGAACTATTTCATACAAGGTTACGGTTGGCCCAATTGTAGCTTTAATTTTTGCAATTTCAATTTTGAAATTTTTTAGGGTTTCAAGAATTTTATTCTTGTTAGAAGTCAACTCATCCTTAGTCACTTGAATTTTTTTATCAGTTGTGTTATTAAGTAAATCAACTTTTGGATACTTATAATTAGATAAATCTAATTCAGGGTCATAGACATCACTAGATAAAGTGCTTGACTTTTTTTCATCAACTGTTTTTTCAACTTTTAATTTTATATCTTCTTCTTCGGTAGTATTATTTGAAATATTTTGATCAACTTTTTCCTCATGAATAATTTCTTCCTCGATTTCTTCTTTGATTTCCTCTTTGATTTCCTCTCCCCATCAATTTCATCATCTAAACTATTATCTGGGATTATATCGTCAAATTCATCATCAGATAAAGATTCCTCTTTTTTAATTTTAGATTTAAATAAACTAAAAGAATATAAATCATAGTAGAAAACTATAAAAAGAAAAAGAGATAACAATAATATAACAAATGAGGAAAATCCTAATAAATTATCAAGAAATAAAGACAAATTATAGCCAACACCTCCAGTATAATTTTTTAGAAAAAAATTATCAGAAAAGAAATTTAAAAAAAATCCCATCAGAGATGAAATCCAGATTATTCCAAAAAAAGTAAATATTGATATTCTAGATAAAGAATATATCTTCTTATTAAATAAGAGTCTAATTGCAATAACTAATAATAGTGGAACTATTAGAAATGATGATATTCCAAAAGTGACAAANATTAAATAATGTGATAAGAATGATCCTAATACTCCTAACCAATTTTTTGACTCTTCTCCTAAAGAAGAAAAAGACAAACCCGAGTCAATTAAACTTTGGTCATCGCTTCCAGTAAAAAAATAGGATAATAAAGAAAAAAATATAATAATAGTTAAAGCTAAACTGATTGCACCAGTTGCTACTTTTATTTTTTCAATAAAAGGCTTTTTTTCCCCTTCATCTTCATAATAATCACTATTAAATGAACTTTCAACCATTANTCAAATTTAGTAATATCAAATCAATTTAAATTCTCTTTTTTAAAATTTAAAAGGGTACTATTAATTTTTTTTATCATTGATGGACCCTCATAAATCCATCCAGAATATACCTGAACTAGATCAGCTCCTAAATTTAATTTTTCTATTACATCTTCCGAATTAAAGANCCCTCCTACCCCAATAATTTTTATTTTTCCTTTGGAATAATTTTTTAAGTATTTAATTATAGAATTTGACATTTCTTTTAGTGGCTTGCCACTAAGACCTCCATCTCCAATTGATTTAATGTTATTAGATTTTAAGTCTCTTCTTTTTATTGTAGTATTAGTTGCTATTATACCCTCAATCTTATTTTTAATACATATATCAACTATTTCTTTTATTTCTTTTTTTTCTAGGTCTGGAGCTATTTTAATAAAAAAAGGAGCTTTATTAATTTTTTTTGATCNTTCGATATTTAACTTCTCAACNAGGTCTTGTAAATACTTTTTTGANTGTAATTTTCTTAGTTCAGGGGTATTTGGAGAACTAATATTAATTACAAAGTAATCAACATAACCCGATAACTTATTAAAACAAGATATATAATCATCAGCAGCTTTGTGATTAGGAGTAATTTTATTTTTACCAATATTTGCTCCAATTACTAAATTTCCTTTATAGGATTTAATTCTAGATAAAATTTTATCAACACCATCATTATTAAAACCCATTCTATTTATTAATGCCCTATCTCTTAATAGTCTAAAAAGTCTTGGNTTTTCATTTCCTGNTTGAGATTTAGGAGTTATTGTTCCAACTTCAACATGCCCAAAACCAAAACTTTCAATTTCGTTTAGTAATTCAGCATTTTTATCAAAACCTGCAGCTAGACCAATTTTGTTTTTAAAGCTTAATCCNAGTAAACTAGTTCTTAAATTTTCGTCTTCTAATTTAAATTTTCTTTTTAGTATAAAATTTATTANAGGGATTTTGAAAATTATTTTTATCAATAGAAAAGAAACTGTATGGATAAACTCAGGATTAAAAAGGAAAAGNATGGGGCGAACTAATCTCTTATACATTCTACAAATATAAGAATTGTATTAACTCCTAGGATGAAATTTATTTACTACTTCTCTTAAATATTCTTTATTTAAATGGGTATATATTTCTGTAGTTGTTATGGACTCATGTCCTAACATTTCCTGAACAGCTCTTAAATCTGCTCCACCTTCAATCATATGAGTTGCAAAAGAATGTCTGAACGTGTGAGGACTAACATTTTTTTTAAAATTTAAATTAATTGAAATATTTTTAACTATTATAAAAATCATATTNCTCGAAATCTTACTCCCTCTTCTATTTAAAAATAAATATCCTTCATTACCCTTCTTTACACTCATATTCTTTCTGTAATTTTCATTATATAAATTGATATATTTTATAGCTTGATTCCCGATTGGAACTAATCTCTCTTTTGAGCCCTTTCCAATAACTTTAATAAAACCTATATCTAAAAATAAATTTTGGAAGGTTATGTTAATTAATTCAGAAACTCTCAATCCACAACTATATAGTGTTTCTAGTATTGCACGATTTCTAGTCCCCTCATATGAATTCATCTCAATAGATAAAAACATTTTATCTATATCATCAACATTTAATGTATCAGGTAATTTTTTATTAAGCTTTGGAGATTCAACAAGTTCAGTAGGATTGATAGATATTTTTTCTTCAAGAATCAAGTAACCAAAAAATGATTTAATACCTGATATAATTCTTGATTGAGTNTGAGGAGAAACACCTAGCTTATATAGATACTCAATAAATTGATTAATTAAATTAGAATCAATATCAGAATATTTTATTTTTTTTTTATCCAATGAAACTAAGAATGATGTCAGCTTTCTTATATCATTAATATANGCTGATATAGAATTTTCAGATAATGATCGCTCTAATTTTAAATAATTCCTATATTCAATTATCTCATGTTCCCACATAAAATCTTTTTTTTAGACTAAATTTATATAATCATGAACTTAATAATTATAAACGGCCCAAATTTAAATCTTCTTGGTATTAGAGAGAAGGAAATTTATGGAGACGAATCTTTTGAAAGTTATTATGAATCTTTACAAAAAAAATTCAAAAACATAAATATTAATTATTATCAATCTAATCATGAAGGTGAATTAATTGAAAAAATCCAAGAAGTTGGGTTTTCATATGATGGCATAATAATAAATGCTGGTGGTTTCACTCACACATCGGTAGCTTTACGAGATGCCATATCTTCTGTGACTTCACCCGCAATTGAGGTTCATATATCTAACATCTTATCTAGAGAAGATTTTAGAAAAAAAAGTTATTTAAGTGATGTATGTTCAGGCATAATATCTGGTCTTGGGCTCTTAGGATATGAAGCTGCTATTAAATATTTTATAGATTCAAAATGATCAAAATTTACACTGATGGATCTAGTCGAGGAAATCCTGGTCCAGGAGGATATGGAATCGTATTATTATATAAGGATAACAGAAAGGAATTAAGTCAGGGCTATAATCTAACAACAAATAATCGTATGGAACTGTTGGCAGTAATTAAAGCTCTTGAAGCTTTAAATAATAATAAAATTGATATTACAATTTATTCTGACTCAAAATATGTAGTTGAGTCAGTAGAAAGAGGTTGGATCTGGAATTGGGAAAAGGTAAATTTCAAAAAAAAACAGAATTCTGACTTATGGAAAAAATTTATTCCATTATATAAAAAATTCAAAGTNAAATTTGAGTGGGTAAAGGGTCATTCTGGTAATATTGAAAATGAGAGATGTGATGAATTAGCTAACACAGCTCAAGAAAGAGAATTATTAACTGATGAAGGTTATTCTAAGTAATTAAGTTACTGATAAAGCTGCTCCTATAATTCCTGCATCATTCTTATTGTGAGCTTGAATTATTTTACAACTACATTTTAGGTTTGATTTATATTCATCAAAATATTTGCTAATACCACCACCAAAAACTATAAAATTAGGAGAAACTAGTAACTCAATATAAGCCAAATACTCGCTAAACCGAGCAGCCCATTCATCCCAAGATAACTCAAGTTTTTTTCTAGCTAAATTAGAAGCATATTTTTCAGCACAATCTCCATACATTTTAAGATGACCAAATTCAATATTAGGAACCAACTTACCGTCAACAAAAATTGATGTGCCTAAACCTGTTCCCACTGTTATCACCATCACTGTTCCATTTTTTGGTATATTTTTATTCAAAAATATTTCTGAAATTCCAGCTGCATCAGCATCATTCAAAGCATAACAATCAAGATTAAATTTTTGGGAAAACTTTTTCTTAATATTAATGCCAACCCATTTTTTTGTCATATTAGCTGCAGAATAAACTTTGTTTTTGATAACAACTCCAGGAAAACCACAACCAACACTCCCTTTCCATTTAAACTCAGAAAGAAAATTTTCCTCAATACCAGTAAAAATTTTTTTTGGTGATGGAGATTCAGGAGTTTTAAATCTAATCTTTTCAGACAAAAGCCTACCTGATTTCGTGTCAACTATTGCTGCTTTAACACCAGATCCACCAATATCTATCCCAAGAACATCCATTATTTTATAACCTTTAATTTAGCAAAATTTAAAAGCAATGTTTTTTCTCCAACATTTTTAAAATTAACAATAGCTTTTTTTTGATTTGAATTTAAATCAATTTTTTGAATTGTTCCAATACCAAATATATTATGTCTTACTTTTTTACCTTCAATTAATTCATCTATCTGAGATAAATCTCCATTAGACGTTGAACTTTTTTCTAATTTTTTAAGAGGAGATAAGTTTTTTGTTTTCTCTTTTATAACATTTTTAACAAGAGATTTTGTAATATTAAAGTTTTCAATGTCTAGGTATATAGGACTTATTTCTTTAATGAATCTACTTATTTCACAATCTTTTAACATTCCGTATCTATACCTTGTTTTTGAATAAGTTAAATAAAGTTTTTTCATTGCTCTTGTGATAGCAACATAGAATAATCTTCTCTCCTCTTCTAAGTCTTCACGTGAAGAAATCATCATCTGAGAAGGAAATAAATCCTCTTCTACTCCTACAATAAATACAACGGGAAATTCTAGACCTTTTGCCATATGAATAGTCATCAATGAAATATATTCTCCATCTTCTTCATCTCCTTTATCTTGATCTGTCATTAGTGATATTTCTTGTAAGAAATTATCTAGCTTCTTTTCAGCATTTTCTTCGTTATCAATAAACTCTTTAATGGAATTTAATAATTCTTGAACATTCTCATATCTACTAATTCCTTCTATACTTCTATCATCCCATAACTCTTTAAGCAGGCCAGAGTTTGAGGCAATGTGAGAAGCAGTGGTAAAAGCATCATTATTCTTAGAAAAATTAGAAAAAGATATTACCAAATCTTTGAAAGGAGTAAGTAAATTATGAATTCTTGAAGTTAATAGAGTTGAAGATTGTGTGACAACTTCCCATAAACTAATATTTTCTTTATTTGAAATTGTAACAATTTTATCTACTGATGTTTGACCTATTCCTCTTCTTGGATAATTAATTATTCTCCTAAAAGATTGCTCATCATTTTGNTTTATTGAAAACCTAAGATANGCAATAAGGTCTTTCACTTCCTTTCTCTGATAAAATGAAACTCCACCAAANACTTTATANTTTAAGCCNATTCTTCTTAANGCNTCCTCTATAGANCTAGACTGACTATTTGTTCNGTAAAGAACAGCAAAATTTGAATTAGTTAATTGNTTTCTATTCTTCTCTTCAAAAATTAAATTTGATACAATCTTTCCTTCCTCATTATCTGAAAATGATTTTTTNACAGATATTAACTCACCTTCATCATTATTNGTCCATACNTCTTTACTGATTTTTGATTTNTTTTTATCNATNACTGAATTAGCTGCATTNACAATNTTTTTTGTAGACCTATAATTTTGTTCTAGTTTAATTGTTTTTAATTCATCAAANTCATCNTCAAANTTTAATATATTTCTAATTTCAGCACCTCTAAAAGCATAAATNGATTGTGCATCATCNCCAACNACAAANATATTNCTANTTACAGANGCTAAACGTTTTGTGATAAGNTATTGACAATANTTTGTATCCTGAAATTCATCTATTAGAACATGCTGNAACAATTGTTGNTANTTNTTTAATANATCAATNTGNTCNGCAAAAAGGATATTTGTATTATATAATAAATCATCAAAATCCATNGCTTGAGATTTAAAACATCTTTCAGAATACCTNTTATANATTTCACTNATCATTGGTCTCAAAGAAGAAGCATCCTCCTCTTGAAGNATAGGATTATTCTTATACTCNANNGGTGAAATCAATCTATTTTTTGCATTTGAAATTCTATTGTAAANAAANTTTTCTTTATAAATTTTTGGATCAAGATTTAACTCTTTAACAATNGATTTAATAAGATTTTTTGANTCAAGNGTATCATAAATTACAAAATTTGGTGGATANCCNATTTTATATCCTTCAGTTCTTANAATTCTNGCAAATATTGAGTGAAAAGTACCCATCCANAAGCTTCTTGCCTCAGTNCCNACAATTTTTTCAATNCTATCTTTCATCTCCTTNGNAGCTTTATTTGTAAAAGTCAANGCAAGAATNGANTATGGATCTGTNCCTTTTTTTATTAAATGAGCTATTCTATANGTTAAGACTCTAGTCTTTCCAGATCCAGCTCCAGCTATAACTAAACANGGGCCATTATCGTGNATTACNGCTTCTTTTTGNTTNGNATTTAAATTGTCTAAATATTCCATTTTAAAATATGTAGATGAATCTAATACTTAATTGATGAAAAAATTAGTTAGTTTTGAAAAAAATTATCATGATGGAATATAATACTACTAGAAGCAATTTAATATTAAGAGAATATGGAAGAAATTTTCATAAACTTGTTGATTATGTTGGAAACGTAAAAAGTAAAGAAAAGAGAAATAATATGTCTAAAACTTTAATTGAGATGATGAAACTCACTCATCCAAGTTTTAAAGAACAAAACGAGATTGATCCAAAAATGTGGGATGACTTATATATAATGTCAGATTACAGCTTGGATATTGAAAGTCCATATCCTAAACCTGATAGAAAGTCAGATTCTGAAGTTCCTAAAAGATTAGAGTACCCTAAGACTAAAATCAGATATAGACATTACGGAAAGAAAATAGAATTACTTATAGAAGAAGCTTGTAAATTAAAAAAAGATGAAGATAAAGAGGCAGCAGTAATTCATATTGGAAAAATAATGAAATCATTTTTTGGAATGTGGAATAAGGAATCAATTGATAATAAGGTAATTGTGGAAAATATTAAAGAATTATCTAATAATAAGCTATCTATAGATATAGAGAAAGTAAAAGAAATGAATTTATTCTATAAAGTTACTAAGGAGAGAGGATCAAAGTCAAAACATTACCATAGTAAAAAGAATTTCAAATCAAATAGACCCTTCAGGAAAAGAAGAATGTAATGAGTTCATTCAGAATAAATGGTGGTAAAAGTCTTAAAGGTGAAATAAAACCACAAGGAGCTAAAAACGAAGCACTCCAAATTCTTTGTGCAGTTCTATTAACTGACGAGTTAGTCACTATTGAAAATGTTCCAGATATTAAAGATGTAAATCTTTTAATAGATTTATTGAAAGGAATGGGAGTTGAAATTAATAAAACTGACTCTACGACGTATAACTTCAAATCTAAAAATATTGATCTTGATTATACAAAAACAACGGAATTCTTTAATAAATCTTCTAAAATTAGAGGTTCTATTATGCTTATGGGTCCACTAGTTGCAAGATTCGGAAGTGCTTACATTGCAAAACCAGGAGGAGATAAAATTGGTAGAAGAAGAGTAGATACACACTTTATAGGAATTCAAGAGTTAGGAGCAAAATTTACACTTGAGAATAATAACTCTATTTTTAAAATATCTAGTAAAAAATTAAAAGGAAAAAATATTTTGTTAGATGAAGCTTCAGTTACAGGAACTGCAAATATTATTATGGCTGCTTCTCTATCAGAAGGAGAGACGACAATCTATAATGCAGCATGTGAACCATATATACAACAGTTATGTAAGATGTTGGTTTCTATGGGTGCCGAGATAAATGGGATTGGTTCAAATTTTCTTAAAATAGTTGGGGTCTCAAGCCTTTCAGGAACAACTCATAAGATATTACCTGATATGATAGAAATAGGGAGCTTTATTGGGTTAGCAGCAATGACAAAATCTGATATTTTGATTAAAGATGTAAGTATTGAAAATCTTGGAATTATACCTAAAACTTTTCAAAGGCTTGGAATAAAGATGAAGATAGAAAATGATTCTATTCATATACCTGCGCAGGATCATTATGAAATTGAATCATTTATTGATGGGTCTATTATGACTATTGCTGATGCAATATGGCCGGGGTTCTCTCCAGATTTATTAAGTATTGCTCTTGTAACTTCAATTCAGGCAAAAGGAACTGTTCTTATTCATCAAAAAATGTTCGAAAGTAGATTATTTTTTGTTGATAAACTAATAGATATGGGTGCCCAAATAATATTATGTGACCCTCATAGAGCAACAGTAATAGGGTTAGATAGAAAAATACCTCTTAAAGGTATTCAAATGACGTCTCCTGATATAAGAGCTGGAGTATCTTTATTGATAGCTGCATTATCTGCAAAAGGAGAAAGTATTATTGACAATATTGAACAAATAGATAGGGGTTATAGTAATATTGATACAAGACTNAAAAGTTTAGGAGCTGATATAGAAAGAATTTAAAATTTACTTTTNAGGTTAGATAATGAAAATAAAGGNCCCTCNACTATNAACATATCTACAATAAATGATGGTATCCCNTCAATAACTGCATAACTCTGAAGAGAAACTTTAGTTGTCTCNTTATCNATTTTAGAAAGAACCCATTTAGACTTCGAATCTTNAATTCTTATNAAATNATCTGAANACTTNATATAATCTGGAGTTGATNCTAAACTAATAGAAATGAAATCTTTATTTTTTTTGATCTTAACATCTGAAACTAAATCTCTTTTTTTTAATGGCCAACTCATTTCTATTGTGAACTGAACATAAAAAAGAGAATCATTTTTTTTATCTAAAATTTTACTTGACTCTAATTTGTACATCCATTTATATGAGCTATTATAATCTATAATTTCTTCATAGATAGAATTCATATCTCTATGAATTATAGTCTCTGCTAAATACTCTTGTCTATCATCAAGTGTTTTTCTTAAAAATACCTTTATGTTATTTTCTTCTTTTTTTAGTTTCCAATTAGTCTGATACAAATTACTAAAGCCTACTGAAGAAATAATTAGATTTAGAATTAAAAAAAATTTTAACATATTATATAAAATTTATTAAATTAAATTACATAGTAAATTATATATGGCATTTACATTAAAATGAGGAGATTTATACACTTTCTAATTTTCATAATTCTTTTCGCCTATCAGAATTCTAATATTTTAGCACAATCTAATAATAATGATTCTTTAAGAACAGATTCAATCAATATTATTGATAAAAAAACTTTACAAAAGGAGTTATCATTCGAAATTATAAATTTGGCTATTAATAAAAACCAAATAGTTGAAAAAGAGAGCTTATTTATTCCATCAAACATAAAAATAAATGAGAGAGATACTCTTTCAATGATAATTCAACTAAAGGGGTACGGGAGTGAAATAATTTTTAATTATTATTTTAATGATAATCCTAACTTCAGGAAAATTGAAAATGGCAAAATAATTTATGATAAGAGCAGTAAAAGAATATATTTTGAATTCATTCCAGATGACAATCAGGCTTTAAATAAATTCATTACTTGGAATTTATTTGCATATGAAAAAGAAATAGAACTGATGCGATATGACTTCCTTATAGAAATCAATAATCTTGAGTACCCTCCTAAAATCATAAATAAACAAATTGATAAAATTATTAGACAAAATTATTCTTTTAATTATGTTCCCATTATCAATGATGGAGATAATGGTATACTCTTTGAATTAAAAACTGATGCTCCAATAGATAATTTCAATCCTATTACTGGAAATATAGACTGGAAAATAGACCCAAATAATATAGATGAATTAGAAAAGACTTTTAATTTTATACTTAAAGTATATAAAAAGAATAAACCTGAACTTTTTGATGTAGATACATTTAAAATTATATACTCAGAAAATAATTATGCTCCAGTATTTGGTAAAACTGCAAAATGGATTGTTGAAGAAGGTAATAATTATGAATATAAAATTCCTGTTGATGACCCTAATGTAAATGATTCAATTTTAATTGAAAATATAGGAGCTCAATTACCTCGAGGTATGAGTTTAGATAGTGAAAGTAAGACTATATATTTTGATGTTGATTATAATCATGTGGAGAGATCTAACTCAACACAAAATTATAATCTAGAACTAAAAGCATCTGACATATCTGGACTATCTTCTCAGATATCACTTGATGTTGTGGTTATGAATACAATTAATCCTCAAAAAGTCAAAGAAAAAATATCAGAGTTAATAAGTGAATTAAATTCTCAGCAAAAAGGTTTAGAGGAAATTAACGAAAATCTGAAATGGATTGAAGCCACCTCAAAAAATAACAGAGTTATAAGAACTTTTTCTGCTGCAGGAATAACATTCCTAGGAGCTGTAGTAGGAGTTATATCTGCCAATTCAGAGGGTTCTAGGAAAGCAGTAAGATTAGCAGGACCAATTATTGGTGCTAGCGGTGCTGTACTATCTGTAATAAATGAAGTATTATCAAGAGATGATAATGAAATTAAAAACCTTCTCCAAGAGACTATAAAACTCCAATCAAATGTAAAAGCAAAGTATGACAGATTAAGTTTTTATAATAGTTCTCAGAATACTAGTGATTTTCAGAATCAAGAAATTGATCTATTGATAAGAACAATTGAAAGTGACAGAGAAAGTCTAAATAAAAATTTATTCACAATATCAGAGAATTATAAAATAATTATCTCTGAGAAAAGAATTAAAAACATGCTTGATAAAAGAAATTAATATAAATCTACTCTATGCTAGATATAGAAAGATTAAAACCAATACACGTAACAGACCTAATAAGAGTTGGCAGAGATAATGATGGAGGTTATATTATTCCTAAATCTATTATGCTAAAATCTAAGAGTTTACTCTCTTACGGCATCAACAAAGACTGGTCTTTTGAAAAAGATTTTAATTCAATAAACCCAAAATCTAAAGTTCACTGTTATGATCATACATTAACTTTTTTTTCTTTAATAGTATACACTTTTAAATCATTTCTAGGCATTATATTTAGATCATTAACCTTAGATAAAAAAAGATTAATCCATTCTTTAAATGGAATAAAAATCATTTCAGATTATTTCTCTTTTTTTAAAAACAATATTTATCACTATAAGAATAGAGTCTGGCACAATAATGATAAAAAAAGTGTAACTATCAAGGAGACCATAAAAAAAATAAACTCTGATAATATTTTTATAAAAATGGATATTGAAGGAGCCGAGTATAAAGTTTTTAACTCATTGTTTAATCCAGGCAACTCTATTATTGGAATGGCTGTAGAATTTCACGATATAGATAAAAATTCTAAAAATTTTAATGAAATAATTAATGAAATTTTAAAATATTATCATATTGTACACATTCACGGAAACAACTATAGTAATATTATTCCAAAGTATAATTTTCCAAATACAGTTGAAATAACATTTGCTAATAAATTAATGATAAAGGGAAAAATTAAAATGTCTGAAAAAGATTATCCAATAAAAAATCTAGATCAACCTAACCGTTTTTCTAAAAAAGATTATAGATTGAATTTTAATTAAATTATTTGTATGAAAAATAAATTAGATAACTATATAAGGATCTGTCTTGGTATAATCTCAGGATCTATCCTGTTAATTATCCTAATGGCAACAAGTCTTTTCACTTATATTATTTTTTTTGATAATAATGAGACAACGCAAGTGGAGCGGAGACAAGAACATGTCAATAATCATATAAAAGAAGCTGAAAAATTAGATGAAATAATAAAGGTTTTAGAAAAAATTAATTTGAATTTAGATGAGGAAAAAAATAAATGAATTTTATAATTCAGATTTATATATTAAAATAACATATGGAATTCCAGCATTAATTATTGGTGGTTTTACCTTTATTTTATTTTCTATTTTCTCTATCCAAATTATCCGTCAAACATTCTATGAAGGTGAAGATCTAGATTACGATCTAATGATTAAAGAATACAGATATAATCACAGATTATATCACGAAAAGGATATGGAAAGAATGGATAAGATTATAAAGCTTATGGAAGAAATAAATAAGAAGACAAAAGGCCTAGACTAATTTTAAATTATATTTAGGTTTAATAAATTATAAATAAACTATGAAAAACATATTAAATATATCAATAATCACTCTTTTACTTTTTTCTTGTAATAATAAACCAGCTGTTTCAAATGACCCAATAACAATAGGGACTTTTAAAAATGATGCTGGAAAAGTAGTACCTATTACTATAGGTGAGATAACTAATCAACAAATTTGGCTCGATTATATCAAAGCTCATAATGAAAAAGATTTAGAAAAAATAGCAGAAATTAATGCTGAAAATTGGGAAGGATACACTGCAGACGGGAGTGTTGCTAAAAATAGTGATACTCATATAGCAATCTTAGATGACTGGTTTAAAAATGCAAGTCCTAGATGGGAAGTAAGGTGGATGATTGCTAACTCATCAGAAAATGAAAATGGAGAGATAGAGCAATGGCTTACTACTGGAAATGACTTCTATGATGTTGATGCTGATGGTAATGATGTTTTTGAATATAACGTACATGATGTACAATTTAAAGATGGGAAAATTGTAAGAGTAAATGTTTATTCTAGAGCAAAAGAAAATGGATTAATTCAATATAATTACCAGCTTAGAAAACTAGACTCAAAAGAGTTTTCATACTAGTTATTAGTATTTTAAAATTTAAATAATAAACTCACTAAATCTAGTTGGTTTATTATTTGTGGAGTCGGCGGGATTCGAACCCGCGTCCAGCTATGGAAATAATATTCCGTCTACATGCTTAGATAATTTTTAATTTTCGAGATAAAGCAGGGAAATATCAACCAACATTTATCCTTATCTACTTAATTTCCTGTAAGTAACCATAGAAAAAAACATACAGTAGATCTCCATATGACACCATATTAATTAATCGAAGATCACCAATTAACTATGATGTGGTTATTTAAATTCTTAGAATTTAAACTGCCATAGCGTATTCGTATTTACGTTCGCCGTTTATAAAGTTTAGCATTTGATTACGGATGTTACCTTCACCCGACATGCAAAAATAAAATTTGTCATACTGTCAATTCCAGTCGACCCCAAAAAACAAAGAACAATATTGTTGCGCAAATCTAATTTATTTAATTTACATCCGTGGAAAAATATGTTGTATCAGCTAGAAAATATAGACCCGTAAAATTTGAGGATGTTGTTGGACAAAATCATGTTACCACAACTCTACAAAATGCAGTAAAAAATGAAAAAGTTGCTCAATCTTTACTTTTCTGTGGTCCAAGGGGAGTAGGAAAAACAACATGTGCAAGAATTCTAGCTAATGAGATTAATGGGTTTGACATTGATAATCCATTGGAAAATAATAATAATCTAAATATATATGAGTTGGATGCTGCATCAAATAATTCTGTTGATGATATAAGAAGTCTAATTGATCAGGTAAGATATGCCCCTCAAGCTGGAAAGTTTAAAGTTTATATAATTGATGAGGTACACATGCTTTCTAATGCTGCATTTAATGCTTTTCTTAAGACACTAGAAGAACCTCCTTCATATGCTATTTTTATTTTAGCTACTACAGAAAAAAATAAAGTGATACCTACAATACTTTCAAGATGTCAAATTTATGATTTTAATAGAATTGAAATTTCAGATATTAAATCAAAACTTATTGATATTTTAAAAAAAGAAAAAATTGAATACGAAGACGAAGCTTTGCACATAATTGCTCAGAAAGCAGATGGTGCAATGAGGGATGCTTTATCTACTCTAGACCTTATAAAAACTTTCTCAAAAAACTCTAAAATATCTTTAGAAGACGTAACCAAAAATTTAAATATTCTTGATAATGATTACTTTTTTAAGATCACTGATCTTTTGTATGAATCAAATATTACAGACACACTTCTTATCCATAATGATATTATTTTAAAAGGCTTTGAAAGCTTCAACTTATTAAATGGGTTATCAAATCACTTTAGAAATTTATTGCTATCTCAAAATGAAAAATTAGTTGAGATAATGGAAGTATCTGAGACAGATAAAGTAAAATACCTTGAACAAGCAAAAAAAATCAATATACAGTTTATTGAAGAAGGAATTGAAATTTTAAATCAGTTTGAGATAAATTATAAATTATCGAGTAATCATAAAATTCATACTGAGATAGGATTAATAAAATTATGTTCATTAAATAAAAAAAAAACATTAGTTCAGGAGAATAAATCAGAAGTACCCAAATTAGAAAAAAAGGAAGAAGAGATAAAACAACCAAAAGAAGAAATAGAAAATCCAGAAGTCAAAGAAGATATAAAGGCTAAAGATACACCCAACCTCAAAAATTTATTTTCTAAAAAAAAAGAACCGGAAGCTAAGGAAACAATAAATATTACATCTGAAAAAATCCATTTTAATCCTGATGAATTCCATAAACTTATTGAAGAATTCATTGTATCTATAAAAGAAAAAAAATCAGAAGTTGCAATACTTAAAAAGAAGAAAACAATAGAAAAAACTAATGTCACATTTCATTTAGAAAACGATTTAGAAGGTTCAATATTTGATAATTTAGAGAATAGATTAAATCGGAAAATTAAAAGTGTATTTATTGAAAATGTGACTATAAAAAAAGATGTAACATCAAAAGAAAAAGAAAAAACAATCTATACTAATAAAGATAAGTTTGAATATCTATCTAAGAAAAATAGTAGTTTAAAAGATCTAAAAAATAAATTAGGTCTTGACTATGATTTTTAAATTTCCCAACCCTTTCTATAATCTCTTGTTACGAACTTATTAGCATCATCATAATTTGTAATCTTCATTGCATCACCATCCCATAATAATTTTTTTCTTCCAGGATATGAATTACTAAGACCACTTTTCTTTTCCATGTAACTTCTTATCGCAATATTTCCCATTAATACTGTCTCTGTCATTGGACCTGAATAGTCAAAAGATGAAGTCAAAGCTTTATGCTCAGAGCTATTAAACCCTGCTTTACATGCTTGAACCCATTTCGTTTGATGTCCAAATTCATTACCCGGCTGATTAGAAGTGTCAAATACAACAGTCTCCTGATCTTTCCTATATAGCTTTGGAGTAAAACCATAAACTCCCGTAGTAATTATCCCCTTAGACCCAATCATCATAACACCATTTGAGCTACTTTCATCTCCTAATGAATCATTCGCTGGAATTAAATCAGGGTGAGGAGGTCTTATACCACCATCTAACCATCTCATCTTAAGAGGAATTTTATTTTTATCAGTAGCAGCAAAATCCAAAGTAACAGAGGAAGATGGAGGA
>NZUF01000004.1 GCA_002696995.1 Flammeovirgaceae bacterium
TTTGAGATGAAATAATCTTAGCACGAAAAGGCATGGTAATATAATTAGAGTAAGATCTTACCCTTACTCCAAATTGATTGTTAGTATACCCTTTTACAGAATAATTTAATTCTGAAACTAAAAAAAAGTCATCTTCTATTAAATATTCCATTTTTAGTCCATGAAATACTGCTGGGAGAAAACCTTTGCCGTAATTGAAATCATCAGAAGAATTACTTGCAAGTATCGTAGAAAAATTAATTCCAGTATGTAATCCAAGCTTTAATTTATTAGAAAATCCATTAAAGGAAAAAAAAAATAAAACTAAAGCAGAATAAAATTTTATTTTTAGTATCACATTTATATTTTAACTTAATAATAAATAATAAATTGTAATATGTTGTCAGTAAAAAGATTAAATCTTGACTCCTCTTGGCATATAAGTTATAATCAGACTGATTTTATTATTGACCCTTGGTTAATTGGATCTGAAATAGATGGATTCAAATGGTTAAATGAACAATGGCATATAAAAGAACCCGTTAAAATTACTGAATTACCTGATTATAATTTTATTCTTATTTCTCAAAGTTATGAAGACCATTGTCATATAAAAACATTAAAAAAAATATCAGAAAACAAAACACTAATTGCTACTGAAAAAGCCTATAAAAAATTGAAAAAAGAATTCCCAAAACGTAAAATAATTTTATTAGAAGATAATAAGGTTACCTCTTACGAGGGCTTAAATTTTATATCATTAAGACCAAATAAAATTCTTGATCCAGTTTATTACTCTGTAGTAATAGCAAATAATAATGAAGCAATATTTTATGCGCCTCATGGATTCACCTTGAATGACCAACAACTTGATTTAGTTAATCGGAATAATATTAAGCTTCTTATTACTACTTTCACAGAATTTGAGATTCCAAAAATAATGGGAGGAAAAGTTAATCCAGGAATGGAAAATGTTTATGAGCTATACAATCAAATAAAACCTTTAAATACAATCAATACCCATGATGAAGAAAAAAAAGCAAAAGGGTTAGTCTCATCTCTTGCAAAAATAAAATATGCTGACTTTGATAAAATTGAGTCCAAAAATTCAATTAATTTTATAAGAATTGATAATTACTCAAAAAAAATAATCACGTGATTTTTAATCTAATAATATCTCTTTTACTCATTAATGTCAATGAAGATATTGAAAAAGAAAACTTAGTAGGTAACTGGGAAAGAGTTTGTTTAGAGAATGAAGCGTTAGGTTTCCAAGTTTCTCATTGTAATTTCTTTGGAGATAGAGAAATGTTTATAAATGAATGGAACTATATAGAGATGACTTTCAAAAATGGTGAAAGAAGGTTTTATGATTACAATCTAGATGGTGACAAATTAAAAATATTTTATAAGTATAACGAGGAAATTGAGACTAATATCATAATAGATGGTGATACTTTAATAATTGAATCTAAAGAAATATATAATGAGATGATGAATAGAAAATTTGAAGCCGAATATAATAGAGTATATTTTGTAAGAGATAATTAAATTATTAGATACATCATCAGAAAATGACAAAAGGCTCCAAATAAAACAAAAACATGCCAAATCACATGATTAAACTTCATATTATCCATAGAATAAAATATAGTTCCAATTGTATACATAAACCCTCCAATAACCATTAGAGTTATAGCTGTTTCAGAAAAAGAGTTTATTACTGCATCAAAATCAATTACTATCAGCCATCCCATAAATAAATATATAATCAAACTTGCCCTTTCAAAATATTTAAAAAAAAATATTTTATGTATAATACCTATTGTAGCAATTACCCAAATAATTATTAATATTTCATTTCCCATACTATAACCTAATTTTAAAATTAAAGGAGGGGTATAAGATCCTGCAATTAGAAAATAAATACTCACATGATCCATCTTTTGTAAAAAATAGGAATGTTTTGTGTCAATAAAATAATGATAGAGGGTAGATGAACCAAACATAAACACTAGAGAAAAACCATATATAATAGATGAAAATAATTTTTCATCTGAGGAATAGATTAAAGACTTATTAATTAAAAAAAAAGTTCCTAATACACTTAGTAACAAACCAAATCCATGAGTTTGATAATTTAACTTTTTCTCAAAATTTGATTCTATTCTAACACCCAAAATTTTACAGATAATTTAATAAAGTATTATTTATTGATTTATATATATTTAAATTATCAATCAAATGAGAATTTATATAACTATTTTAATTCTATCAATATTTAATATTGAAATTTATGCTCAAGATAAAATTAGGGCAAGAGATTTAGGAATACCCTTTAATGGAAATCCAGGTAAATTTAACTCTATAACAGATATAGATGGTATCCTTGTAGGACATGAGACTATAATTGAGGGAGAGGGGGATCTCATAATTGGTAAAGGTCCAATTAGAACTGGAGTTACATCTATCTTACCAAGAGGAATGGAATATGATCCTGTATTTGCTGGCTGGTACTCATTAAATGGAAATGGTGAAATGACAGGAACCACATGGGTTGAAGAGTCAGGTTTTTTAGAGGGTCCAATAATGATAACTAATACTCATAGTGTAGGGGTTGTTAGGGATGCAGTTATCGAATGGAGCTATAACAATAATTTTTTTAAAACATTATACAACATAGAAGATCTTTTTTGGGCATTACCAGTTGTAGCAGAAACATACGACGGATCACTAAATGACATTAATGGATTTCATGTAAAAAAAAAGCATGCTTTTAATGCACTAAATAATGCTAAAGGGGGGATAATTAGTGAGGGAAATGTCGGTGGGGGAACCGGTATGACTTGCCATGGATTTAAAGGAGGAATTGGCACATCATCAAGAATAATATCCATACAAAATGAAGAATATACAGTTGGAGTATTAGTTCAGGCAAACTATGGAAGTAGAGAAGATTTAACTATCGCAGGAATACCTATAGGTAAAGAGATAAAAAACCTCCAACCACAAATTACTTTTGGTGAAAAAAGAGAAGGTTTAGGGTCAATTATTGTAGTAGTAGCTACAGATGCTCCACTTCTTCCAAATCAATTAAAAAGATTAGCAAGAAGAGTACCTGTTGGAATTTCTAAAGTAGGAGGTTTTGGATCAAATGGTTCAGGAGATATTTTTATTGCTTTCTCTACTGCCAACTCGGAAGCATATAATAGAGAAGAAATAAAAAAAATTAGTTTTTTNCCTAATGATCTAATGAACCCTTTCTTAAAAGCNACTGCTCAAGCCACGGAGGAANCAATAATTAATGCACTAGTCTCTGCTAATACAATGACTGGAATAAATAATAATACTGTATATAAATTACCACATGAAGAATTAAAAAATATATTAAAAAAGTATAATAGATTAAATGAATAAAAGAATAGAAAATTTTATAGGAGGAAAATTTATAAAGTCTAAAAATGATACAATACCAATATATAACCCTCAAGAAGGAAAAATTATTGCTGAGGTTGTTGACTCATCAAATTATGATTTAGATTTAGCAATTGAATCTGCTAGTTCTGCATANAAAATNTGGTCAGCATATACACTAAAAGANAGAGCTGANATTTTTTATGAGTTTAGAAATCAATTAATTATTAATTTAGATTCTCTCTCAAAATCTATAGTTGAAGAAAACGGAAAAACTTATGGAGAGGCTAAGGCAGAGGTTTTAAAAGGAATCGAACTCACTGAATTTGCTTGCTCGATGCCACAAATTATTAATGATGAAATACAAGAAGTTAGTAAAGGAGTAGAATGTAGATCATCTCATGAATCAATCGGTATAGTAGCATCTATAGCTCCCTTTAATTTCCCAATTATGGTGCCTATGTGGACAATCCCAAATGCCTTAATATTAGGAAATTGTATGATTTTTAAACCATCTGAACAGACACCTATAGGAGTATCCAAAATAGCTGAATTATTAAAANTATCTGGTTTACCTGACGGTGTTTTTAATGTGATAAATGGANATAAAAAAATTGTTNAANCAATATGTAAAAGTGAAGATATTTCTGCNGTTTCATTTGTTGGATCAACTAAAATAGCAAAACTAGTNTATCAATTGTCAACTCAAAATTTAAAAAGATGCATTGCATTAGGAGGAGCTAAAAATCATTTGATTGTATTACCAGATGCTGATAAAGATATGGCATCTGATGATATTCTTGCTTCAATGTCTGGATGCTCTGGACAAAGGTGCATGGCAGCATCAGCAATGGTTGGAGTTGGTGAAGTNCAAGAGGTTATNGATAAGNTNGTNNCAAAAGCAAAAAAAATGATTCCTGGTAAAAATTTAGGATCAGTTATATCAAAAGAAGCACAAAAAAGGATAGAAATGTACATAGATGAAGCTGAAAAAGAAGGTGCAAAAATTATATTGGATGGAAGAGGAACAAAAGTCAAAGGGAAAGAAAATGGGTATTTTATTGGCCCAACAATATTAGATTATGTTTCTCCAAAAATGAAGATTGCACAGGAAGAAGTCTTTGGCCCTGTTCTTTCAGTAATGAGAACTAAGGAAATTGATGAAGCAATAAAAATTGAAAATGAATCAAGATATGGAAATGCATCGTCTGTATATACTCAAGATGGTAAATTGGCAGATTATATCACTAGCCAAGTGAGTGCTGGTATGGTTGGTATAAATATTGGAGTTCCTGTCCCAAGAGAACCCTTCTCATTTGGAGGGTGGAATGAATCAAGATTTGGTGTAGGTGATATTACAGGAAAAAGTTCAATAAATTTTTGGACCAGGCTTAAAAAAAGAACAACAAAATGGAATAAAGGAGCTAAAAAAAATTGGATGAGTTAAGATATGGATACAAAAAAATATAATCTAGAAAATACAATCTTTGCATGGTCTAATCAAAAAGGGCTAGACCCTATTCATGTAAAAAAAGCAGAAGGAGTTCATCTATATGATGAGAATGATAAAAGATATATAGACTTCTCATCACAGCTTATGAATGTAAATATTGGACACGGTAGACAAGAAGTAACAGAAGCCGTAACAAGACAAATGGAAAAATTAAGTTACGTATGTCCTCCCTTTACAACTGACTCAAGAGGAATATTAGGTAAGAAGCTTGCAGATATTACTCCCAATAATATAAATAAAACTTTCTTTACACTTGGTGGTGCTGAATCAAATGAAAATGCTATAATTCTTGCAAGGCTTTATACTCAAAAACATAAAATAATAACTCATTATAGATCATATCATGGTGCTACAATTGGATCTGTTTCAGCAGGAGGAGATCCTAGAAAAAATGAAATTGATAGCCAACAGGTACCTAATTTTATTCATGTAGAAAACCCTTATTATTACAGATGTCCATGGTATTCAAGTAGCTTTGAAGAATGTGGAGAAAGGTCAATTAAAAATTTAGAGAAAACAATTAACTACGAAGGAGCAAATAATATTGCAGCAATTATGATGGAAGGAGAATCTGGAACCTCAGGATGTATAAAATATCCCCCATTCTACTTAAAGAAAGTTGAGAAATTATGTAAAAAATATGATCTATTGTTGATCATTGACGAAGTGATGAGTGGGTTTTGTAGAACTGGGGAATGGTTTGGATTTGATAATCATTCTATAAAACCTGATATAATCAGTATAGCAAAAGGAGTAACTTCCGGTTATATTCCATTAGGTGGAATTATGGTATCTGATGATATTATTAATTCTTTTGATGATAAAATTTTACCATTAGGACTTACTTATTCTGCTCATTCAGTTGCTTGTGCTGCTGCAGTTGCTGTTCTCGATATTTATGAGAATGAAAATATTATTGAAAATGTCAAAAAAATTGGAAATTATACTGATAAAAAAATTGAAAAATTAATGAGAAACCACCCATCATTAGGAGATTGGAGAAATACAGGTATGTTAGGGTGCATTGAACTTGTTAAAAATAAAAAAAGTAAAGACCCTTTAGCACCATTTAATGCAACACCTAAGCAAATGAAAAATATGAATAAAGTGATCAAGGTATTAAGAGAAGAAGGGATGTTCACATACACAAAATGGAACTATATTTTTATTGCTCCTCCTCTGACATCAACAAAAGATGATATTGATGAAGGTATCGAAATTATATCAAAGGCCCTAAAGGTAGCAGATGAATTTTGTTATTAAAAAGTAATGGAGATTAAACTAATTATTTTATTTCTCTACTTTCTCATCCTATTTTTTATAGGATGGCAATCATCCAAAAGGATTAAAGATATCAAAGATTATTATGTTGGTGGCAAGAAGTTAGGGTTTTGGGTAGTAGCTTTTTCAACAAGAGCAACAGGTGAATCAGCTTGGTTATTACTTGGTTTAACTGGTCTTGGAGCGATGGTAGGTGTTAGTGCATTTTGGGTTGTGTTAGGTGAAGTATTAGGAGTTTTTGGTGCATGGTTCTTTATGGCTAAAAAATTCAAAAAACTTACTGACAAGTATAAATCTATTACCATAACTGATTATTTAGTTAGAAGACTTGGTTCAAAGACAAATCATCTTAGGTATTTATCTTCAATATTTCTCACATTCTTCATAATTGTATATGTAAGTGCTCAAATTGATGCAACTGGATCTGCATTTGAAGCGTTTATGAATTGGAATTATTTTTTTGGTGCAATTACAGGTTACATAATTGTATTAGCATATGTTGTTTTTGGAGGATTTTTAGCTGTAGCCTGGTCAGATTTGATTCAAGGCAGTCTCATGTTCATGGCATTAATAATATTACCATTAATAGGTTATGCAACTTTTGATGGGAATTTTATGATGATGGAAGGGTTAGAAAATATTGATAAGGGACTTATTTCTATCTGGGGTGAAGGAGGATTTAATATGATTAGTCTCTCCACTATTATTGGTTATGTATGCATAGGTTTAGCATTCTTAGGTTCTCCTCAAATTTTTGTGAGATTTATGTCCATAAAAAATGAAAGTGAGATCAATAAAGGAAGATGGGTAGCGGTTATTTTTACTCTAATTACTGATTCATGTGCTGTATTAATTGGTATGATGGCTAGATATTTTTTTACTGAAAATGGCTTAGATGTCGAGCAGACACTTGGTAATAATGGTCAAAATTCTTTAATTATAATGGTAGAAAGCCTTTTACCATTACTATTTATTGGATTTTATATGGCAGTTGTCCTTGCCGCTATCATGTCTACAGTTGACTCTCTTCTAGTTCTTGCATCAAGTGCATTTGCGAGAGATATATATCAAAATATTTATAACCCTAAAATAGATATTAAAAAATTAACACATATATCAAAAATTACAACCTTTATAATGGCATCAGTAGCTTTAATTGTTGCTATTGCAGTAGCAAACTTGACTCCTGAAAGAACTATATTTTGGTTTGTATTAGTAGGGTTTCATGGAATTGCTGCAAGTTTTTGTCCCACAATAATCTTATCGTTATTTTGGAGAGGTCTATCAGAAAAAGGTGCTATTGCATCAATGATAATAGGATTTCTAGGAGTACTAATTTTTAAATTTATCATACCAAATATTGAGCCTTTCGGAATATATTTTAATAATGTAGCAGAATTGGCTCCAGCCATGTTACTCGGCTTATTAGCTGGTTACATATTTTCTAAAATTTATCCTAATCCTGAATTAGAAGGAGAACTTGATGAATTATATAAATAAATACTATATTTATTAATATGAAAAAGTTTAGCAGAAGAGAGTTTGTTGCTTCATTAGGCCCTTTAGCGATGATTTCATGTTATTCTGAAAAAGCTGATATTATACTGTATAACGCAAAAATAATAACCGTTAACCCTAACCAACCCTCTGCAGAAGCTATTGCCATTAGTGGAGATAAGATTATTGGAGTTGGAAGCAATAATGATATAATGAATCTTGCATCTACATATACCAAAAAAATTGATGTTGGAGGTAATGTCATTACTCCTGGATTTATTGATGCCCATTCCCACCCTGCTGGTGCTGGAAGATCTCATCTAAGAAATGTTGATTGTGACCTTAGATCCATTAGTGAAATAAAAGATGCAATCTTTGAGAGATCAAAAAAAACACCTAAAGGAGAATGGATAAGTGGATTTAAGTATGATGATACTAAGACAAAAGAAAAAAGATATATAAATAATTTAGATTTAGACGANGTAGCTCCAAACCATCCNGTAATAATTACACACAGAGGTGGCCATACTGCTTATGTAAATTCTTTAGCCCTGAAGATTGCTAAAATTGATGAANAAACACCTGATCCNAAAGGTGGAAGTATTGAGAGAGATTCTTNGACTGGTAAATTAAATGGAAGACTACTAGAAACTGCTACATATCTAGTNGANGAATATGTTCCTAATAAATTTACNCGGGCTGATTATCAAGCTGGTGTAAAGCTAATATCTAATATGTTATCCAAATCAGGAATTACTTCAGTAACTGATGCAGGCACAGGAGTCAAATCACTACAAAGTTTTGAAGATGCTTATCAAAGTGGAGAACTAAAAACAAGAATTTATTGTATGATAAGAGGTTACGCTTTTGANGAAGTAAACNATTCTGGAAAAAAGACAGGTTACGGAGATAATTGGGTAAAAATTGGAGGTGTGAAGCTAGTTTGTGATGGTTCCATTTCTGAAAGAACTGCAAGATTATCTGAGCCATATATTGGAAGANCTAATTATTATGGTATAATTATTAATAATGAAGATGAAATATTTGAACAAGCTTTAAAAGCACATTTAAATGATTGGCAAATTGGTGTACACGCAAACGGAGATGTAGGTATTGATATAACTTTAAAAGTATTTGAAAGATTACAAAAAGAAAAGAAAAGAATTGATCCTAGGTTTAGAATNGAGCATTGTACTATAATTAATAAATCTTTNGTAGAGAGGATAAAATCACTTAATGTAATTCCAAATCCTTTTTCAACATATGTCTATTTCCATGGAGAAAAAATGAAAGAATATGGTAAAAAAAGATTAGAAAATATGTTTGCCGTAAGAAGCTTCATAGATGCTGGAATAAATGTCACACAGACTTCAGATTATCCCCCNGGACCTTTTGAACCNATGATGGCAATTCAATCAAGTGTAACCAGAACTGACTATACTGGAGAAGTATGGGGACCAAGTCAGAAAATTAGTGTTGAGGAAGCAATAAAAGTAGCCACAATAAATGGTGCTTATGCCTCTTACGAAGAAAATATTAANGGTTCCCTAGAAGTTGGNAAATTAGCTGACTTNACTATTTTAGGACAGGATCCAAGAAANATTGATCCAATGAAAATTATTGATATACCAATTGAAAGAACTATGGTTGGAGGTAAATGGTCTTATGAATCTTAAAAAAATAATTCAAAAACTTTACTATTTTCTATTAATTCTAACTTTTCCTATAGAAATATTAGCTCAACAAAATAAAATTACATCTGATTTAAGATGGAGAAATATNGGTCCTGCTAATATGATGGGACGTATAGCAGCTATAGATGCAAGCAATACTGATTATAGAAAAGTACTAATAGCTTCAGCATCTGGAGGAGTATTTAAATCAGAAAATGCTGGTATAACATGGGAAAGCATATTTGATGATTACGGAGCTGGATCAATAGGGTCTGTAAAATTTGATCAAAAAAACTTGAATACTATTTGGNTTGGCACTGGAGAGTCAGCTAATAGAAATTCAAGCGCTTGGGGTGATGGAATTTACAAATCANTAGATGGGGGTAAATCATTTAAAAATATGGGGCTAGAAAATACTCATCAGATTGCAGAAATTGAAATTCATCCCAATAACTCAGATATAGTATTTGCAGCCGCTGTAGGTCATCTTTGGGGATATTCAGGAGATAGAGGATTATTTCGTACTAATGATGGAGGTAACTCTTGGGAAAAAGTTTTGGGAGGTCTACCAAACGATGGTAAAACTGGTTGTACAGAAATTATTTTTCATCCTAGTAATCCTGATATAATTTATGCTGGATTTTACCACAGATTAAGACAGCCTGCTAGTTTTGAAAGTGGAGGAGAAAAAGGTGGTTTATTTAAAAGTACTGATGGAGGAGTGACATGGAAAAAAATCACTAATGGACTTGCAAAAGGAAGTAGTGGGATGATAGATATATCAATTCATCTTAATAACCCAGATATAATGGTTATGGCATATGAAGCAGATGAAAACTTACCTGAAGATCAACCTGGTACTGGTGTATATATATCTTATGATTCTGGAGAATCATGGAAATTTTTATTAAAACATGCTGTAAGGCCATTTTATCATGGTCANATTGAAATTGATCCAATTGACCCTAATAACATTTATGTTGTATCAAGAGGTTTTATGATTTCAAATGATGGAGGAAAAACTTTTGGGCCTCGTAGATGGCGAACGGATGGNGGTGATGATCATGATATGTGGATAGCNCCATATGATAATAAAATAATGTATATAGCTACTGATCAAGGTTCTCGCTTATCTATAGATGGAGGAAGTACTTGGTTATCTCATAATAATATGGCTATAGGACAATATTATGCTATAGGAGTAGATATGAGAGATCCTTATTATGTTAGTGGTGGACTTCAAGATAATGGACTTTGGATGACACCCAGTAATAGTAGAGAGTACAGAGGTATCCTAAATATGCATAGTACTTGGATTGCTGAAGGAGATGGATTTCATACCCAAATTGATCCTGAAGATTGGAGGACTGTATATACAGTTAATCATGTTGGATTTGTAGCAAGACAAAATATAGAGACAAGAGAATATACATTTATAACCCCAACTCCAGAAACTATATCAAATTTTAAAGATTTTGTTGATTTTAAATATGATGAAACAAGAAATAAATATACAATTGACCCAGGTGAGCATTGGTTCTTTAGAGAAAGACCTGACAGGCCNCTACTCCCACCTCAATTTAGATTTAATTGGAGCAGCCCTTTTATAATATCCTCACANAACTCAAAAAAAGTATTATTTGGTTCAAATCATTTATTTCAATCTAACGATAGGGGNGATAATTGGAAAATAATAAGTCCTGACTTATCAACAAATGATAAAAAACTTAGAAATACTTCTAATGGAGGAGGTCTAACCAATAGCAACACAGGTGGAGAAAATCATTACACTATTATTACTATAAGTGATACTCCAGTAGATACAAGTATTATATGGGTTGGTACTGATGATGGAAATGTCCAAATAACAAAAGATGGTGGTAAAAGCTGGGAAAATGTTAGACAAAACTTTATTAATGTGCCAAAAAAATCATGGGTTAGTAGAGTTGAAGCTTCTAAACATAAAAAAGGAACAGCATACGTAACATTTGACAATCACAGGTTTGATGATAATAGACCTTATGTGTATGTTACAAATGATTACGGAAAATCATGGNAAAATATAACAGGAAATCTTCCTGAAAAATANTCGGTATATGTAATTAAAGAAGATTATATAGATGAAAATTTATTATTTGTTGGAACTGAAGAGTCAGTTTATTTTTCAAAAGATAAAGGAAATTCTTGGGAAAAATTAGGTGAAAATTTACCAACTGTNGCTATACATGATCTTGTGATTCATCCAAGAGAAGGAGATATTATTGCAGGGACACACGGGAAAAGTATTTGGATATTAGATGATATATCACCACTTAGATTCTTAAATGAAAATAAATCTAACCTTCTTCCAACTAGAATATCAACAAAATGGATAAAAATAAATACAGGAAGAAAACAACCATATTTTGAATTTAGAGGAGAAAATCCTCCATATGGTGCAATTATTAATTTTTATAGTAATTCTAAAATAAACGGAGAATTATTAATTTCAAAAGATGAATTTGAATTAGAAAAAAACACTCCTAGTTTCAGAAAATCTATAGAAATAAATAAAGGGATAAATAGATTCATTTGGCCTTTTAAGCTTAAAAGAACAGAAGAGGAGTTAATTAATTATAGAGATAAATTTGTCGGCATAAAAGAGTCTTTCAAAGAAATTGTAGTTGACAGGAAAGGATTAAATTATTATAATTTTAAAGAACAAAAATCTTTTAGTGACCTTAATAAATTAAGAAAGAAATTTTTAGATAATTATGGTATGTATGCCAATGGAAAGAAAATGTTTGGAGATAAATTATATAATGAATTTGATATCGAAGAGGGAATATATAACGTAATGATTCGCCTTGATAATGGAGATACATTTACAGATAAAATTATTGTGAGAGAAGACCCAGTAAAATCTAATTAATCTCTCCCCTAGCTAGCCTAGATAAAAAATCAGCTGTTGATTTATTAACCTTCATCTGATTCTCAAACATCATGAAATGGTGAGTATCATCAACAATAACCATTGTCTCCATATAAACTTTTTTATTTCTTAATCTTTGAACCAAATCCGTACTCTGTTTAAAATACACATTTCTGTCATCGTCTGCATGAATAATTAATACAGGAGATTTCCATGTATTTACATCTGCAATGGGAGATGATTCCCAAGCAGTTTTTCTTGCTAATTCATAATCGGGAGCTTTTTCATAGTTAATAGTATTTAGATATCCATATAGAGTCCTATCATGCACACCATGAATATCAACTCCTCCAGAAAATAATTCAGAGTCTCTACCAAGTGCCATTGCTGTTAGATAACCTCCATAACTACCCCCATATACATAAATTCTATCTTCATCTATATAATTTTGATCTTTCAGCCATAAACCAGCTGCTTTTACATCTTTGTACTCTGAAGCACCCCTAGTACCTCCATCTATTGGATTATGAAACTCATATCCATATCCAATTCCAAGTCTATAATTAACTGATATTACCACAAAATCTTTACTTGCTAGATATTGGTTTAGAGCATATGCATTTGAGTAGTAAGATGAATAATGCCAACCTAATAACATTTGTCTAGGAGGACCACCGTGTATATATATTATTGCAGGTTTATTTTTTTTATTATCATTCTTCTCAAATTTAGTAGCATAAACTTGAATACCATCTGTTGATTTAAATTTTATTTGTGTTGGTATTACCATTTTTTCTGAAGGAAAATCTTGAGGAATCCTATCTTGAGCTAATATTTTCTCTTTATTTGTACCTAAATCTAATATAGTGGGAAGAGGTGGTCTAGTTGAAGTTGCACTTATATAAGCTACATGTTCCAAATCTCCAGTGATTAATGGAGTCCACTCCAAACCAATACCATTAGTAAGAACTTTCATGTCAGACTTATCAACTGATACTTGAACGATATGTCTTCTGTCAATATCATAATTGTCATCCCCTGTATTTGCTGTAAATACAATTGATTTTTTATCTGGAGACAGTTTTATGTACTCACACATGAAATCACCAGGAGTTAATAGAAGTGCCTCCCCTCCATTTTCAGAAATGGAGTATAGATGTTGCCATCCATCATGGTAAGATAAAAATACAACCCTATTGCTTGCCCAATGTAAATTTGTTCCTCCCTGAGTTCTTGGATAAGAACCTCTTAAAGTTTTTGGAGCGGTCCATAACTCTCTACTTACCATTGATTTTATATTTGTCTTCACTATTTTCCAAGGGTTATGTTTCCCACCTAAAATTGGAGCTGGTTTGCCTGCCGCTCCAGGTTGTCTTATGTAAACAATCTCAGTGCCATCTGGAGACCACCTTGGAGAAGAGTCTCTATCAAAAGATGGATTTATCCAATTTATATTTGAGTTTTTATCTTTATATATACCTATAAATGACCTATCCCCCCTATATGATACGAAAGCAATTTTTGATCCATCTGGTGACCAAATTTGAGATNNNTTTCTTCCTCTTGAATGAAATANTTTNNNNGGNTCNCCNTNNCCATCTATNGAAGANATCCANANNTGNCCATCTTTNNNNTANNCAATNTNATTACTNANTGGNGANATNACNGGATTNATNCCTTCATCAATCATAATTGGATCTCCACCTGAAAATGCNACAGNCCATATTTGNACCTTTGGNGGAATAGGATTNAAAGTTGGATTNACAGNNAGTTCATCATCCCAATTAGAACCAAANTCNCCTCCTCNNANNTANACNATCCAATTNCCATCAGATGAAATNGAAACACTNGAAAGNTCTTGACCNGTATCNTCCATNTANGANGTNAATCTTCTNGNNANAAANNNNGGTCCCNNAGCAACATATATATTTCTNTTNCCTTCNTCNTCAAANGCCCAAGCTATCTTTGAAGCATCTGANGATCCTGTTAACTCATTAGGAAAAGGGTATGACTTTATTTGATCTAAAGTAAAGTTCTCCTGAGAGAAACTAATATTTGATATGAAAAATAAAAAAATAAAAAATCTCATATATTAATATTTTGCAGGAGAATTAGGGATAGTTTTTTTAATGAAGTCTCTTATATCATCATTTGAATTTTTCAAGTCTTCTCTTCTTAAATACATCATATGACCACTCTCATATCCTTTAAAAGATAGTCTNTCTTTCATTTTACCACTTGGGTCTAATTGCCACATAGTATATTTNGCATCAAAATATTGAGTGGCTCCGTCATAGTAACCTGACTGAATCATTACATTTAAAAATGGATTTTTTGCCATAGCCTGTCTCAAATTATCTCCTGTATTATCATTATCTCTATTCCATGGCCTAACATTTCCCCAAACGTTATAATTCATATTNGTTTTATAATTTAAATTNTTATTCAGATANTNTTGCATTGCAGGNGTAAATGCATGATCCCANGCATCTAGTTCAGGATAACTCCCTACTGATACTCCAGAATTTTTTTTATCNATACCTCTNTATCTAGAATCTAACCTACCTAATATAAAACCCTCATCATATAGTAATTTTTTCCAAAAGTATTGATTTGATACATCAAGATTATTATCAGTGTAATCTCTATCAGTTAGACCTGAATACCTTCCTGCTTTCTTTGCAATTTCATTTTTCTTATTATCAGAAATAGAATTACCAAGAGAGATTGCTGGTAATAGTTCATTGATTGTAAAGTTTTCGACCTCACTTAATAGGTCTAATAATTCTCTACTCTGAAGTTCATCATCTAATTTATTATGGTACCAAGCCGTTGCAGTAAAATATGGTAATCTTAATGCTGAGTCAACAGGACCATCTCTTTTAATTCCTAGACCTGTAGGGGAAACTAAAATAACACCATTAAGATACGTAGTNTGCCACCTACTTTGAAGCTCTAAAGCCATACCAGAACATCTTGTCGTACCATAACTCTCACCAATTAGGTATTTTGGAGAAAGCCACCTGTCATATTTATTTATAAAATCCTCAACCCACTGGGATAAATATTTTATGTCAGAATTTACTCCAAAAAAATTCGATCTATCATAATCTTTATCTAGTATTCTTGAAAGACCTACATTCACTGGATTAACATAAACAATATCTGCAACATCAATTATTGAATATGGATTTTCTTTTATACCATATGGTTGAACAGGAAATCCTTCATCGTCTATATTTAAAGTCCGTGGACTTGTATATCCCATGTGCATCCAGATAGATGCTGCTCCAGGGCCACCATTAAAAGAGAAAAAAATTGGTCTTTTTACACCATCTTTTACATCTGTTCTTTTATAATAAGTATAAAATAATGTAGCAACAGCTTTATCATCATCACTCCATACAGGTAAAGTACCAGCTGTAGCGGAATAGGGAATCCTATTACCATCTACCGTAACAAAATGATTTGTTACTACACTACTTTCAGCTTCAATACTTCTTGTTTGAGCAAATGAGTTGAGAGAAAAAATTAAGATTAAAAGAATTAGATTAGGTATATATTTCATAATTATTAAATTAATGGCCAATGTTTAGACCATTAATTTAATAATTTTTTTTTTAAAAATTATTTCATGTCCATTTTTCCCGCTAACGTTTTGGAAATTGCAACTAGCATCATTAAAGCATAAATAGCATGATAGGTACCGATAATAGTTGGAACCATGGGATCATTTAGAATTATAGCTGCAAAAGACGCATTTATAATCAATATTGTAAGCTGAACTTTTAAAGACCAAGTCTTCTGAATACTATCTTTATTAGGACTAAGAAACCCACCTAATGGGATTGCTATGACAGCTTGACAAACAAAAATAATAACTGTAACTAAACTGAAATAATCTTCAGGATTCTCTAAATAAATACCTATTCTATGACTGATTGGTATTAAAGAATATAAAAAAAGACCACCTAATGCATATTTCCTATCTTTAGCAATAGCAAGACCATATACACTAATAAGAACACAAATACCTCCTAAAATAGTAGGAATCAATAATTCATTAATTTCCATAATACTTAATTTTTAGTTAAAAACTAAATATAGTTTTTTTGTAATTAAAAAGAATATATCATCATTATTATTGCACAGTAATTATAAACATGAAAAATTTAGAAAATTTAAANTCTCATAAAAGAGATAGCAGAATTACATTCAACGAAGAAGAACATTCTTATACCATAGATGACAAGAATAAAGCAATCTCTGTAACTCAACTTATTCAAAAGTTTTTTCCAAAATTCGACAAAAATTATTGGGCAGAAAGGGAAAGTAATAAGACAGGAGAAAGCAAAGAAGAAATCTTAAATAGNTGGGAGGAATTAGGANGTAAAGCAAGAGATCTTGGAACAGAATTACATAATCAGATTGAAAATTATTATAACGGGACAGAATACAATAACTCAAGAGAATTTGAAAAATTCATTAATTTCCATGAGAAATACATAAGTAAAAACTATAATCCTTTTAGAACTGAGTGGAGAGTTTTTGATGAAAATAAATTATTAGCAGGAAGTATTGATATGGTTTATCAAAAATCAGATAATGAAGTTTTTTTGTTTGACTGGAAGAGATCTAANAAAATAATTAATTCTAATGGTAGTGTAGAAAAACAAAATCCATTTGAAAATGGTTTAAAAGGGTTAAGTCACCTGAGCTCAACAGATTATATTAAATATTGTCTGCAGCAAAATATATATAAGTATATTCTTGAAAAAAATTATGGTTTAATTGTATCTAGTATGAACCTTCTAATTTTACACCCTTTCTATTCTAAATATCATATTGTTAAGGTAGAAGACTTACCATTAGAAACAGAATANCTGATTAATACACTGGATTAAATGAATAGTTTTAAAAAAGCATTTAAACATCTTAAAAAAGATGAAATAATGAAATTTTTAATCAAAAATTTTGGAGATAAAATTGANATTACTGATCGTTACAATGAAAATTATGCTAGAGCTATTTCGGATCTGATTATAGANCAACAGATTAGTTTTAAAGTTGCAAAAACTATAAAAAAAAAATTCAAGATTTTAATTCAAGATTTAACAGATAGTCAGATAATNAATCTTGAAAATTCAAAAATCAAANCATTGGGCTTNTCNGGAAGGAAAGTAGATTATATAAAAAATGTTTATACTTTTTTTAGAGAACAGGAAATTAATTTTGAAACTCTTNAAGACGATGAAATTATTAAAATTCTTTGTAAAATTAAAGGTGTTGGATCTTGGACTGCTGAGATGTTTTTAATATTTATTTTATTCAGAAAAAATATTTTTTCTATAAAGGATATAGCACTAATAAATAGTATAAAAAAAAATTATAAAATNATTAATTTAGACTCTCAAAAATTAAATGAATTGATTAGGTCTTGGGAACCATATAATACTGCGGCTTCCTTACTTCTTTGGAAGTCAATAGAAGAAAAAACCTTTTATAAGTAATTACTAATTTTCTGGCACTCTAATATTATCAACTAAATCAGAAATATGTNTAGGAGGTGGAGATGTAAAATATGATACAGAAATAGAAATAATAAAATTACATAACATCGCAATAGACCCAAATCCTTCTGGTGAAATACCAAACCACCATTCTGATTTGGGAGGGATTTCTCCTAACCACCCAAGCTTNTATTTCATCATATAAAATAACATTAATAAAATTCCAACAACCATCCCAGAGATAGCACCCTCTCTATTAATTCTTTTAGAAAAAATACCTAGAATAATNGCAGGGAAAAAAGATGCTGCCGCAAGACCAAAAGCTAAAGCTACAACTGCAGCCACAAAGCCTGGGGGATTTATTCCAAAATAACCCGCAACTAGAACAGCAAAAAAAGAAGATATTCTAGCAATTAATAATTCTTTTTTTTGTGAAATATTTGGGATGAATATTTTTTTAACAAGATCATTTGAGACAGAGGTTGAAATAACAAGTAATAGCCCTGCAGCTGTTGATAGTGCTGCAGCTAAACCTCCTGCCGCTACTAAAGCAATTACCCAAGCAGGTAAATTTGCTATTTCTGGATTTGCTAGAACCATAATATCATTATCTATAACCAATTCATTTTCATTAGAGTTATTGTAATTAATTATTCCATCATTATTTTTATCATCGTAAATAATTAAACCAGTATTTTCCCAATTTTTAAACCATTCTGGCATTGATGAATATTCCTTTTCACTTACAGTATCTATTAGGTTTAATTTTGAAAATACGGAAATTGCAGGAGCAGTAGTATATAAAATGGTAATAAAAAGAAGAGCTAATCCAACTGATTTTCGAGCATCCTTAACTCTTTTTACAGTAAAAAATCTTACAATCACATGAGGTAATCCTGCAGTACCAACCATAAGAGCAAGTGTTATACAAAAAATATCTATAGTTGATTTAGAACCTTTTGTATATTCATTAAATCCTAGATCNTTTGAGAGTAAATCTAATTTTTCAAGAAGATATACTCCTGATCCGTCATTGACTGTTGAACCCATCCCAATTTGAGGTATAAAATTACCAGTCATTTGAAATGAAATAAAAAATGCTGGAACCATGAATGCAAAGATTAGCACACAGTATTGAGCAACTTGAGTATAAGTTATACCTTTCATTCCTCCTAAAACGGCATAGAATAAAACAATNATCATCCCAACAACAACACCTGATTCAATTGGAATTTCAAGAAATCTAGAAAAAACTATACCAACTCCTCTCATCTGCCCTGCAACATATGTGAAGGATACTGCAAGAGCACAAAATACGGCAACCAACCTGGCTTGATTAGAATAATATCTTTCTCCAATAAAGTCTGGAACTGTAAATTTTCCAAATTTCCTTAAGTATGGAGCTAATAATAATGCAAGTAAAACATATCCTCCTGTCCATCCCATTAGATAAACTGATCCATCATAACCTGCAAAAGCTATTATTCCTGCCATTGAAATAAAAGATGCAGCAGACATCCAATCAGCTGCTGTAGCCATTCCATTTGCTAGAGGNGAAACTCCTTTNCCAGCAATATAAAATTCTTTAGTTGAAGAAGCCTTTGACCATATAGCAATTGATATATATATCAAAAATGTTATTCCAACAATTATATAAGTCCAAGTTTGAACATCCATATTTATTCTTTTTTATCAAACCCATATTTTTTATCAAGCTTATTAATTAAATGAACATATATAAAAATAAGAATGACAAAAACATACATTGATCCTTGTTGAGCAAACCAAAATCCTAGCTTAAAACCTCCTAAATGATAATTATCTAAAAAATCCTTAAATAAAATTGAGAAACAGAATGAGACTAGGAACCAAACGGATAAAAGAATTCCGACGTATTTTAAATTTTCTTTCCAATAATTTGTATTTTGGGTNTCCAATTTGGTTTTAATTTAAATAGTAACAATGAAGATAATTAATTTAATTCTTTTCCTTTTAATAACAGTTCAAATTAATGCTCAAGATATTTTAGGTCTAAAAGAAAGAGCAAAAGTTATAGAAGANATTCAGAAAGATAGATTTGATAATCTACTTCCTAAACTTATGGATGAAACTGGAATTGATATGTGGATTATTATAACAAGAGAGTACAATGAAGACCCAATTATAAAAACACTACTCCCACCTACATGGCTTAATGCGAGAAGGAGAACAATTTTAGCATTTCATTATGATAAAGAAAGTAACCATTTAGAAAAAGTTGCTATTGCCAGATATTCATTCGGAAAAAATATTCCTTCTATATGGGATAAAGAAGAAGAACCAAATCAAATGAAAGCTCTTGCTAAATTTATCGAAGAGAAAAATCCCAATAAAATTGGATTAAATTATTCAGATCATTTTGCATTAGCAGATGGAATTGTTAAAACAGATTATGAACTTTTCCTTGATAACCTCCCAAGTAAATTATCTAATAAGGTTGTTTCTGCAGAAGAGCTCGCTATAAGATGGATAGAAACACGGACTGAAAAAGAAATGATGATTTATGATCAACTAGTTGAAATAACTCATGGCATAATAAATGAAGCTTTTTCAACTAATGTAATAACTCCAGGAGTTACTACCACTAATGATGTTGTATGGTGGATGAGAGAAAAAGTAAAAAAACTTGGTCTTAAAACTTGGTTTCATCCAACAATTGATGTTCAAAGGAACGAAGTAAGTGATCTATATTCTTTTGATGGTGAATCAAAATTTGANATTATTATACCAGGAGATTTAATTCACTGTGATTTTGGAATATCCTACTTAACATTAAATACGGATTGTCAAGAATTAGCATATGTTCTAAAACCTTATGAGACTGAAGCACCAGATTATCTTATAAAAGCATTAGAAGAAGGTAATAGGGTTCAAGATATTTTCACGGAACTATTTGCATACAAAAAAACTGGTAACCAAATATTAAAAGAGGCTCTAGAAAAAGGCAGGAGTGAAGGTTTCAGACCACAAATTTATACCCATCCCCTAGGGACTTTTGGTCATTCAGCGGGAACAACTTTAGGTATGTGGGATTCTCAAGGTGGTGTTCCTTTCACTGGTGATTTTCCAATGAATTATAATACAGTATATGCAATTGAGTTAAATACTAAGGTGTTTATTAAAGAATGGAATAAAGATGTAAGAGTAATGTTAGAGGAAGCAGGTGTATTTGAGAAGACAGGTTTCAGATATGTGAATGGCAGACAAACTAAATTAATTTTAGTTGGAGACAAAAGAAATCATTTAGGAAATTAAAAAGAGTCTACTTTTAAATAAGCATCAACTAATGCTTTTTCCCCTTCTACACCTTTTATCGAATTACCATGCTCCATACCAAGAATACCATCATAACCTTTTTCATGAATAAACTTAAATACATTTTTGTAATTTATTTCACCAGTAGTTGGCTCCTTTCTACCAGGATTATCTCCAATTTGGAAATAAGCTATTTCATCCCAGGTATCATCTATATTAGGAATTAAATTTCCCTCTTGAATTTGCTGGTGATAAATATCAAATAAAATTTTACAGGATGGAGAATCTACAGCTTTGCAAATTTGATAAGCCTGAGGACTTTCTGTTAAAAATAATCCAGGATGATCTCTGAAATTTAATGGTTCTAGTACCATAACTAAATCATGAGGTTCTAAAATATCAGATGCTCTCTTTAGAGTTTCAATTACATTTGAAGTTTGATAAGACATATCTCTTCTTAAATCTAATTTTCCAGGAACTACTGTCATCCATTTTGCATTTACTCTTTTAGCAACTTCTACAGAGTTCTTGATATCATTTAAAAATTCATTTCTAAAATCACTATCTCCACTTGCTAGATTAGGCTTATCCCAATATATTTTATGGGCAACAAAAACACCCATTTCTATTCCTCTTTGAACTAAAGTATTAGATATTTTTTCTTGAAGAGACATAGATCTTGAACGCATGCCATTATCCTCGAAAGCTTTAAAACCTAGATCTGCCATATAATTAATTTGATCTATAGGATCATCCCCTACACTATTTTTAAACATTCCTAAGTGAGGTGCATAATTCAAATTAAATTTATTTTTTGCAAAAGAATTAAAAGGAAACATTGCCCCAATAGATAGAGATATTGAAAATTTATTTATGAAAGTTCTTCTTAACATTTTTTCAAATAAATTTAGTTTTCCCAGGAATAGGAATTTTATAATTCCCATTAGAATCAGGTAAAGTTGGAGCATCAGAATTCCAACTTAAATTATCTGGGACGAGATTTTCTTTAGAATTCATAATTTGATCCCAAGTAATTTTCTTTCCAGTATAAGTAGCCATTCTTCCCATTATTGCAGTAAGAGTGCTTTTAGCTGCATTTTCTGTATCAGATATTACCTTACCATTTCTAATAGATTGAAATAATTTATCGTGTTCAACTTGATATGGGTTGGGGTCTTCTGACCATGATTTTGGGTATTTATATGTAAGCTCTTTATTTAAATTATACATTTCTCCCTTTCCTAATATAACCGAGCCATTAGATCCTTGAAACACCTCATCCACCCTACTCTCTGTTCCTTTCTGGTGCCTACACTGACTTGAAATAACTGCTCCCCCAGGATAGTGAAATTCAACAAAATGATGATCAAATATCTGACCATGTTCCTTTCCATTTCTTACTTCTCTCCCACCCATGCCTTGAGCATGAGTTGGATATTCTCCAATAAACCAGTTTGCAACATCTATATTATGTATATGTTGTTCTAAAATATGATCACCACATATCCAAGTAAAATAATACCAATTTTTCATCTGGTATTCAATCTCAGTTTGTCCAGGCTTTCTATTATTTACCCATACTCCCCCATCATTCCAATAAACTTGTCCTGAAACTATTTTTCCGATTTCATCTGATACAACTTTATCATAAATATTAAGATATTTATCTTGGTAATGTCTCTGTAAACCTACTACCACATTTAATTTATTTTCTTTTGCTTTTTTTGCAGATTCTAATACTCTCCTAACGCCTGAAGCATCAGTTGCAATTGGTTTTTCCATGAAAACATGTTTACCATTATTTACAGCGTACTCAAAATGTAAAGGTCTAAATCCTGGTGGAGTTGTAAGAATTACCACATCACATAAATCTATTGCCTTCTTATATGAATCAAATCCTGTAAATATATTTTTTTCTTTTACTTTAATTTTTCTAGAATCACCAAAATGATCATGTATTCCCTTGAGACTAGAATCAATTCTATCTCTAAATGCGTCAGCCATTGAAATTAGTTCAACATTATCATCTGCGTTTAGTGCTTGAACAACTGCTCCCGATCCTCTTCCTCCACATCCAACAACTGCTAGTTTTAGTTTTTTATTTTCGTTCACATTAGCAAAAGATTGCAATGTCACACCAGTTGCTAAAACACCACTAGTTATTGCAGCTGTCTTTCTAACAAAACTTCTTCTTGATTCTTTTTTCATCTTACAGGTTATTTATTATAAATTTTAATTTATTAACATTTATCAATTATTCCAAAACTTATCTCTTAGAGTCTCAGAATCAATATTCTCTACTCTTACTATCCTGAACCCAATATTTGGAGCATCAGTATTCCACCATTTACTCTTGGGTATTTGTGGATCTCTTTCTTGTAATGAGCTATTAGAATAAAACCTTTTATACGTCAGTAATTGATCTGGTTCATCATTCCAGGATCCACCTCTATAAACTTTTGGGTACTTACTTTTATTAAATATAAAAGGATCAGATCTTAATTTTTTAGATTTGAAAATGTTTTCTTCATATGAGTCAGCTACCCATTCTGATACGTTTCCTAAAATGTCATAAATCCCCCATTTATTTGGTTCTTTTAGGCCAACTTTTTGGTATTTATCACCTGAATTATTTTTATGCCAAGCATAATTATCTATCTGATTAATATCATCACCAAAATAATAGTCACTATTAGATCCAGCCCTACAAGTATATTCCCATTCAGCTTCGGTTGGAAGTCTATAATAATTACCTGAAACAAGAGATAACCATTTACAGAATTTTGATGCAGCAAAATGAGTCATATTAACTGCAGGATAACCTTCATAACCCATACCAAAAGTCATATCTGTATAAGGTGTAGTTGGTTTACTTATCCCATCAATTTTAATTTTTTCATTTCCAACAATAAATTCTAATTTATAGTCATTTTCATATTCCATAAATAAATTAAATACTTCCCATGTTATCTCATATTTAGAAATCCAGAAAGAGGATATCTTAGTATTTGAGTTTTTATCATCGTTGCCCATCTTATATTCTCCTGCAGGAATATATACCATGTCGATAGAATAATTTGAATCAGGAATTTTTTCTAAATAATTTGATTTTTCAATAGTTTGAAAAAAAATAAAAGGGATAATTATATATCTGAAAAATATCATTTAATTTTTAATTCAAAACTTAGACCTGCATTTTCTTTTAGCCTATTTAAGAGTTTATCTCCCATCCCAGAAGAAGGAGTTATAACACCATAGTTATCAGATAAATTATCAAATGCTAAACATAAAGCGGATTCTGCAAGCATTTTTGAAGTTGACCCATATCCAGGATCACTGTCACCTATCACTTTAGCAAAAGCTGTTCTATTATTATTTAAAGTTATGTAAAACCTTAAGTTATAGAATCCATTTTTCCTTTTTTCAATTCCTGGACCCTCTCCGGGTTTAGGCATAAATGAGTCTACTATCTTTTTTAAGAAAGAATTAGGGTTTAAACCAATCATTGCTAAAGGAAATACAGCTAAAATTGCTTTCCAAAAACCAGAAATACCTTTCCCCGCAATCATAGCTTCTTCATACCTAAAATCTTTACCATATATAAAATTTGACAATGCATTACTTCTTCTAACTATTTTTGTGTTGATACCTGCCATTATAAAAGGGTAAATCCAAGAATTTGATTCTTTATCAAAAATAATTTTTCGTAAATCTTTCTTATCCAACCCTTCCATTTTATCTTTTGGATTAAGACCGTATGGATTATTCAATACTTTAAATATGCTCTTATCTCTATACGCCTCTTTTAATAAATTATTTATACTACTGTATGTTCCTCCACTTATTCCACCTCTGATACCAGCAACTCTCATTTTAATAGATTTAGCATAATTATTATTGATTTTTTTAATCTCATTTTGTATAAAGTATACACCCATATCTGAGGGAATTGAGTCAAAACCACAAGAATTTATAATTTTTATTTTTTTGGATTTAGCTTCTTCATGAAAACGATCAATTAAGCTTCTAATCCAATGAGCTTCTCCTGTTATATCACAATAATTGGTATTATTATCTACACATAGCTTCACAAGTTTTGTACCATATAAAGAGTAAGGTCCTACTGTTGAGCAAACAACTTTTGTTTTTTTTACAAATTTGGAAAGACTTTCTTCATCAAAACTGTCAGCAATAAATATTGGAATATTTTCATCGGCTACTTGATATCTAATTTTTTCTAACTTTTTTAAATTTCTACCAGCAATCGCCCATTTTATTTTTGAGGATCCATATTTTTTAAAAATGTATTCTGTAACTAGTTTTCCAGTAAAAGAAGTCGCTCCCCAAATTATTATATCAAATTTTTTCAATGAATATTTATTTAATACACAATATAAAAAAAAACGACTACACTAAAATAGTATAGTCGCTTAGTATAACTTATGCGCCTTCTCTAGGACTCGAACCTAGGACCAATAGATTAACAGTCTACTGCTCTAACCAACTGAGCTAAGAAGGCATAAATAAGTTTGCAATATTAATTTTTCAATGTTAAATGTGCAATAATAATAGACAAAAATAAATATAAAAATAAGTTTAAANTATGCCAATAAGTCATTAANTANAAAAATAAATTAANTATNNTGACATATTGTCATTAAAATATNANTCGGCATAATATTTTCATTATATCAAATTGAATTTAAATTAAAACAAATAAATATGAGACACTTAATTTTAAGACCATCAAATAACAATGTAAGACCATTATTATTTGATAACTTTTTTGATAATTTTTTTAATAACAGTTTTGATAACAGTTTTCAAAATGAATTTTCTCCGAAAGTAGATATTTCAGANACNGANAAAGNATTCAACTTTGAATTTGCAGTTCCTGGAATGGATAAAAATGANTTATCTATTGAAATTAAAAATGGATANCTTACTGTTTCCGGAGANAGAAAGATTAAAAATNATGATAATAATTTNCATTCAATTGAAAATGGATATGGAAAGTTTTCAAGATCATTTCAACTACCAGATAACATAGATGAAAATAAAATAAGCGCTAAACATAAAAACGGGATACTTAATATTTCAATTGATAAGGACGCGAAGACATCTATGAAGAAAACTATTCAGATTAAATAATATTAATAATTAATAATTGATCAAAAGGTGGGCATTATGCTCACCTTTTTTTTATGTTAAACAATGTTAATTTGAAAAATATGAAATGCATAATTACGTAATAGTACTATACATTTGTATTAAATATATAATGAATGAAAAATCTTAAAAATTATCTTTTTGCATTAATTTTTTCCCTAATAGGAGGAGTCACATCAATAACTGGTTACGAGTTTTTTAAAGATGATAATAACACATCATCCTTAAACTATAATGAAAATATAAAATTTGCTAATTATATTTTTGACACCACTGACGTAGTTGTACCTGAAGGATTAAATTTCATATATACATCAAAGAAAACAACTCCTGCAGTAGTTCACATAAGGACAATATTTGAAGGGAGAACTTCAGATGCTAGAAATCCTTTTGAAGATATGTTTAGAGATTTTTTTGGAGAAAGGTATGATTATCAAGAAAGAGAGACTCCAAAAAGAAGAGGCTCAGGCTCTGGAGTTATNATGACNGNCGACGGATATATAATAACTAATAATCATGTTGTAGANAATGCTAGTGAGGTCGAAGTNCTACTTAATGATAATAGATCATTTATNGCTAAAGTAGAAGGNACTGACCCAACNACTGATATTGCAGTCCTTAAAATTGAAGCAGAAAATTTATCTACAATAGNATTTGGAAATTCTGATAATGTTGAAATTGGAGAATGGGTATTAGCAGTTGGCTCACCTTTTGAATTTAGATCAACTGTGACAGCNGGGATTGTTAGTGCAAAAGCAAGAAATATTGGAATTTTAAGAGATAGAAATAANCTACAGATTGAAGCATTTATTCAACACCAAGCTCCAGTTAACCCTGGAAATTCTGGTGGTGCCCTTGTAAATTTAAAAGGGAAGCTTATTGGAATAAACTCAGCAATAGCAACACCTACAGGAACATTTGCAGGATATTCTTTNGCTATACCATCAAATCTTGTAGAGAAAGTCTTTCAAGATCTGGTTGAGTACGGTGTAGTTCAGAGAGCACTCCTTGGAATTACAATAATAGATGTTAATGCAGAATTAGCTAGAGAAAAAGACTTACCAGTTTTAACTGGAGTTTTAATAGACAGAGTAAATACTGGGGGTGCTGCATTTGATGCCGGGCTTGAATCAGGAGATGTCATAATTGAAATCAATGGCGTTGAAATTAAAAACGTTTCTAATCTACAGGAGCAGGTTGCAATAAATAGACCTGGAGATAAGATACTTGTCACATATATTAGAGATGGTAAGACAAAAACTCTTAACGCTACACTTAAAAATACTCTTGGCACAACTGAAGTTGTCGCATCAAATAATTCTTTCTCCATTGACGGTGCTAGATTTGCAGATGTTCCCAAAGAGCTTAAAGAAAAGCTTGAGATAGAGGGGGGAGCTCAAGTCAGTGAAATAGATAAAGGTAAATGGAAAAGCTCAGGGATAACTAAAGGATTTATTGTAACATCTATAAATAAAAGAAGCATATCTGATGTAGAAGCTCTATCTACACTATTATCTCAATTACCAAAAGATGANGGTGTATTNGTAGAAGGTATNTANCCTAATGGNGTCAAGGCATANTATGGAATTGGTTGGTAACTGATTTTTTTATAATTTTNAATATGAAATTCCTAAGAATAATATTTTTCATCAGCATATTTTCGTTAAGCTCATGTGGATTTGAAGATAACTTACCATGTAAAGCTTCAGAATGTGAAAATAATCCAGAACCCCTACCAAATACCGACAACGAAGGATAAAAAAAACCCTCACATGTATGAGGGTTAATTTNTAGTAAACCAAACTANTAAGANTAANNTATTTACGTATTCATATTTTTTTTTGTTTCATGAAATTATAAATTTTATAAAAGAAATTTATAGTTAANTATTTCAATAGATTTTTATTCAAACAATATAAAATATCATATAAAAAATAAATGATGAGTTTATTGAAAAAATTTTATGCTTATGGATTATTTAGACTAAATTTAAATAGTTTATAATAAAATTTATATAAAAATAACATGAGATATCTATCAATATTATTGTTTACAACAATACTTTATTCTTGCGGAGACACACAAGAANTTGAAAAAAAACGAATGACTGTCACAACAAATTCTGATGAAGCAAAAGAACTCTTTTATCAAGCNTTAGACACTCACTCAGGATTAAATTGGCAAAAAGCTGAAGATTTACTAAAATCTGCTCTTGCAAAAGANCCTGATTTTATCNTAGCAAGAGTATTACTTAATTCTCCATTCGTTAACAATACTGATAGAAAAATTCTTAATAATATTTATAATAATAAATTAGATGGCATTTCTGAAATGGAGGCTACTTATATTAAGGGCTGGTATGAAGCAGCAACAGGAGAAGCAGAAAGTTCAAGAGAGACATTTAAAACTCTAACTACTAAATACGCAGATATTCCTATCTTCTGGCTACACAGTGGCATACTAAAATCCGGCCAAAGAGGTGGTGACATAAAAGATGCTATCAGTGATTTAGAAAAATGTTTAGAGGTTAATCCAAATAGTTATGGAGCGAATGCATACCTAATGGCAAAACATATGGTTGTAGGAACTTTAGGAAGAATGCTTCCAGTAGAAGAAAGGGATTTAGAGATCGCAAAAAAACATATAGATAGAATGATTGAGATTGATCCAAATAATGCATACGGGCCTACTTATGCTGGAAACTACGAAAGAGCAAAAGGGAATTTTGAAAACGCAATTGATTATTACGAGCAAGTTGGGGAAATACCTTCTGATAAGAATCAGAATGTTTACCAATCAAATCATTACCTTGCTTTAACAAATACATTTTTAAAAAAATATGATATTGCAGAATCATATTTTAGAAAAAATATTGAAATGGCAGAAGATGGTTATGACAGACAGGCATTATATTTTATGCCTAGCCTCCACATATTTGCAAATAATTTTGATAGAGCAATAGAAGCTACTGACGAGTATATCGAGAAAATCCCTTCACTTGAATTAAATTATGTTTTTGAAAATAATCAATTAGCAAATACGCATTTTGATAGATTCCTGGCTTTTTCACATAATCAACAAGATGAAGAATCATATAATGAAATTGATATTTTCGCAAAATATAGAATGAATAGTATTGAATATAATAAATCATCAATGACAGGAAAGCAATACGAGGAGAGTAAAGGTTGGCTTAATTATAATGTTATATTATTAAATGCATGGCATGATATTCTTTTTGGCAGATATGATGATGCTAGACAATCTTTATCATCAGCCAGACAATATATTGATGGATGGGTAAAAGAGAATCCTGAATCTCAATTTCCGTACTCTGATATTAATAGTTTTGAAGGAATGATTCAACTAAATGAAGGTAATTTTCAAGCATCAGTGGAATTATTCGAAAAAAATAGTGGTAAAGTAGGATTAGGTCCTCTAGGTATGGATAATGTATATTTCGACTATTTTCATGGCCTTGCTCTCAAGGGCTCATCAAGAAATGATGAAGCTAATAGTATATTTAATAGAATATCTAATGAGAATTTTTATGGCATAGGAAGAGCACTTGTTCGAGAATTAGCTAAAGTCCAGATATAATTCATATAACAAAGAATAGAATGAAAAACGTTTTTTTAGGATTACTACTTTTAGTATATAATTCTACGTTTTCACAATCAAATTTTTTAATAAATAAATTTGATATTGAAAATATTTCCNCAGAAAATATCAACTCTATTTTATTAGATAAAAATAATTTTTTCTGGGTAAGTACCCCTGAAGGATTGAATAGATATGATGGAAGTTTAAATTCTATTTTCAAGTCTAATCCATTTGATAGCACTACTTTATCTAACAACTTAGTTTATGAAACATTTCAGATAGATAATAATGGTTTATATATAAAATCAAGTTCAGGATTAGATTATTTTTCTTACTCTAAAAATAACTTCTTCAGGACTGATGTCAGGTCTCCTCTATATCATACTAGAGATAGCAAAAATATCTACCTGTCTTCAAAAAATGATGGTATTTTTATCTTGGAATTAGAAAATCAAACAACTAAAAATTTAAAATTTGATCCTAGAAATCCGTTATCTATTTCATCTTCAAACTTTACTCCTAATCAAAATGATATTATTTTATCTTTAGATGATGATCTATGGATCGGAACTATTTACGGACTCAATAGATACAATATAAAAACAAACCTTAATAAAAGGTTTTATCAGAAAGAAGATAATAACTCATTAAATTCAAATACTATAAATGATCTTTTCTATATTGATAAAAAATTATCTAATGAGAAAATCAATATTTCAAATCAAATTTTAGCTGCAACACAAAGTGGTCTCTCATTAATAAATCCTTCTAATAATGAAATTAGAAATTATTCAGAATTAAAAAATTGGGTTATATATAATACATTTACAATTGATGATGATATTCTAATAAATACCATAAATGGTATTTATTTAATTGATGAAATTGATGAAGAAAATATATCATTAATCAAAATAGTCAATTCAAAAGGATTTAGTAAAACTAGAAAAATTACAAATAATGAATTCATATTATATTCTTCTTCTAATTCATTTAGGAGAGTTATAAAAAATAAAAATGAATATGTTAATTATTCAATTACACTTCCTTCATCCAGTAAGATAAATGATATTAAAAATTATAAGGGTGCTTATTATATTTCAACAGAATCTGGACTTTTAAGAGTAACAGAAAAACTAAATAGTCTAACAAAAAGAAANAANGATTTACTGTTAAATGAAAAAATAATCTCTATAAAAGAGAATGATTATTATAGAGTTTTGCTTACAAATTACAGAGTATTATTATACGAAGAAGATGAGCTCTCAATTGAATATAAATTAATTAATTTAATTGGAGAAAAAGAAATAGATATAGCTACTATATATCTAGATGAAGATGAATATTTATTTTTAGGAACAAATAAATTATTTATTATAGATCTCTACACTGATGAGNTATTAACTTTTGAACATTCAAGAGAAGGATTAAANTCTATAATAGANGGAGAAATAAATAATTTATCATTATTTGTAGATGAAAGTTTTAATAAAGAGTTGTGGATATCATTAAGTAATGGTATTTCAATATTAAATGTAGAAGATGAAATCTTTAAAAACTATAAATTTAATCCAAGATCTAAAAATAAATTGCCTAATGGTTTCTCTTCAATTATAAAANTGCCTAATGAAGAAATATTAATTTCAAACAGCANCACAGGCTTATATAGATACTCAAAAAGTTTAGAACTAGTGAAACATTATATATTTGATATAAATGATAAGACTAGTATTACGAGCTCTTCGATTAATAGCTTAATTGACTATAATGGAGAAGTATATATTGGAACAAATGGTGATGGTCTTTTCATATATGAGAATGATTCTTCGGGATTCAAAAACTTTACAAGAAATAATGGTCTCTTATCAAATAATATTTTAGGGTTCCTCAAAACTTATCAACATTTATTTATTTTAACTGATAAAGGAATAAACTATTTTGATTTTGAAGTTATGTCCTCATTGACAGATGGTAACAATAACAACTTAAGAAATATCAACGGAGAGGATGGCTTAGAATTAGGTAAATTTCTTCAAGATGGCTTAAGCTTTTACGATGATTTTTTATATGTTTTCACCGATGATAATATACAAAAAATTGACTTTTATAATTTATTTATTGATTATGAAAATCCAGTAATTAGTCTAGTTTCATCAATAATAATTGATGAAAACTACGATGAAATAAAACTAAATATCGAAGACTCAATTATAAACTTAACAGATGATATAACTAATATTGAATTAACAGTTTCTTCACCATCTTTTTATAAAACAGATAACACTCAAATGTTTTATAAATTAGAACCACTAAATGANAATTGGATTAATTTAGAAAATAATAAAAATATCATTATTCAAAGTTCTGGTTTTGCAAGTAATAATTTTGCTGAAAATAAAATATTATTAAAATATGGAGATTATAAATTAAGAGTAAAATCAACAAATAGTTCTGGTATTGAGAGTATAAACCAACTTGAATATACCATATCTATCACGCCACCATTTTACTTGACTATTTATGCAATAATTTCATATGTAATATTAGCCTTTTCTTCAATATATCTATATGTAAAATATAGTCAAGGAAGAACAAAGAAATTAATGGAAGATCAGAGAAAAGAAGAGGAATTAGAAGAGGCACATAATTTACAGATGGGACTTCTGGCAAAAGAAAATCCTAAAAGAAAAGATTTAGATATTAGTACATATATTAAATGTGCAACTGAAGTTGGTGGAGACTATTATGATTTTATAGAGTTTGAAGATGGCAGTCTTTTAGTAATTTGTGGTGATGCAACTGGTCATGGAACAGCATCAGGAATGATGGTATCTATAACAAAGGCTGGACTATTAGGAATAGACTCAAAAGATCCTAACTTAATTATGAAAACTTTGAATAAAATCATAAAAAAAGTAGATATAGGTAGGCTAAGGATGAGCCTTAATTTAGCTCATTTTCAAAATGGTTCCATGAAACTTAGCTCTGCTGCAATGCCTCCAATCTATCACTTCGAAAATAAAAATAAAAAAGTNGATGAAATTCAAATCTCAAATTTACCTCTTGGAGGTCTTATTGGTGAAGACTTTACAGTCTTAAATAAAAAGTTTTCAAAAGGTGATGTTCTTGTTATGATATCAGATGGGTTACCTGAAGCACCTAATAAAGATGGTGAGTTATTAGACTATGATGCAGTTAAGGAATGTGTTGAGAAGAATAGTTTGAAAAGTGCAGAAGAAATTAAAAATGAGTTAGTTAAACTATCAGATAATTGGATGGATGGTTTACATAACCCTGATGATATAACAATAGTCGTTTGTAAAAAACTTGTTAATTAATGCATATACGACCAAACCTCAATAGGCTTTGATTTTCCTTTAACCTCAATTGTAGGTATTTTTTTGAAATCATAATTATCACCAATAACATCTTTAACTGAATTAGAAATTAATATTTGACCAGACTTAGCATGAGAACATAGCCTAGCACCTAGATTTATGGTATCTCCTATAACTGTATAATTCATCTGTTGATCTGAACCAATATTTCCTGAAACCGCCTTTCCTTTATTAATCCCTATTCCAATTTTAAAAGGTTTGAATCCATCTTTGATAATCCTCTCATTAAATTTATCTAATGATTTAAACATTTGAACAGCAGTTTTAACTGCATTTTCAGTATCATCTTCACTCTTTAAAGGAACACCATATAATACCATTAACTCATCCCCAACAATCTTATCTAATGTACCATTAAATTTAAAAACTACATCAATCATCGACTTAAAATATTTATTAAGAAGTTTAACAATCTGAGTTGGACTTAATTTTTCAGACATACTTGTGAAACCTCTTATATCTGAAAAAAGAATAGTTATCTCACTCTCAGTACCTCCTAAATTCAAAGAATCTTCACTCTCAAGAAGTTTATCAACTATATTTTTTGAAACGTACTTTTTAAATGTAGATTTAACTTTATTAATTTTTGATAAATCATCAATAGCAATTACAATTCCAGAAAANGTCTTATTCTCATCGAAAACAGGAGAAAAAGAAATATTTACACTTATTTTTTTTGTTCCTGATTTAAGAGAAAATTCATTTTCAAAAACTCTTTCCTGCTCAGCTTCAACTTTTTGAATTAAATTAATAACTGACTCATTATTTTCAAAAATCATAAAAGAATGATTTCCAATTACTTCTTCTTTATCTTTTTTAATTAATCTAAGAGCTTCTTTATTTACAAATTCTATTTCACCAAACAAATTAATTTCAATAACACCTGTAGTTATTGATGACATTATATTTTCATTTAATTTATTAGACTTTTTTAAAGACTCTAAAAGCTTAACATTTTGATAGGCAATACTNGTTTGTATTGAAACAGCTTCTAATAATTTTTTATCATTTAAATCAAAATCAATTACACCTTTCCTAGTTTCTTTATCGAATAGAATTATAGCCCCAACTAACTTTTTATTAAAAATAATAGGACTAATTATAGCATAGCTTGATTGAAATAACTGATGATTAAAATTATCGTCTTTACTTACAATAAATCCTTTTTTTTCCTTGCTTAAAATTTTGAGAAATCCAGACCTTGTGTTAAAAATTTGCTTTTTTATTTTACTCTCATCAATATTAAAGACTGATACTGGATCAAAAATATTTGAAACATCATTTTTAAGCAACACCAAACCACTAGAGGAATTANTAATNGAAGATGATAAGGTTAGGACATTAAAAAATAAATCATTTAGATCATCTAGAGAGTTAATAGTGTTGGTTAGATCCAAAATAGTCTCTANCTCAAGATACTTTTCGTTAAGGTCCTTATTTTTTTTTAGGAGTTGTCTTTCTAAATCTTCTATTGATTTTTTTGAAGATAATTTNGCCATTAAGGATTAGGATAATTTTTCGACTCCTGCATCAACAGAATCATATATCTCACAATATTTTGTGATACCCATTATATTAAATGTTTTTTCTACTATTCCAGCTAAATTAGTGAATGCCATCTTACCATCTACTTCTTGAAGTTTTTCAATTATCTCAATAAGTATTGATACACCAATACTATTAACAACTTTTGAATCACCCATATCTATTAAAAAATTTTTACTACCTGTCTCCATCTTTTCAGTAAATACATCTAAGACAGCATCTCCNGCAACATTATTAAAGTAACCAGTAGTACTAATAATAATTACACCATTCTTTTCTTCTACATTTTTTATTGTATCACTCATTATCTTCTCTTTTTTTTGTCATAGTTACAGTGGTTCCTGTTTCATCACTATCATACTCAAC
>NZUF01000026.1:0-61814 GCA_002696995.1 Flammeovirgaceae bacterium
CTCCACTTGCCAAAGTGGCGGAACTGGTAGACGCGCACGATTCAAAATCGTGTTCCTTCGGGAGTGTGGGTTCGATTCCCACCTTTGGTACTAATTCGAATGGAAAAAACAATTATTGTAGGTTTAGTTAATAAAAATCAAAATCTAAAAAAGTCTCAAGAATATCTTGATGAATTAGAGTTCTTATCATATACAGCAGGTGGAACTGTAGAGAAAAGATTTATTCAAAGAATTGAAAGTCCAAATCCAGCTACTTTAATAGGAAAAGGTAAAATGGAAGAAATTAGTACTTATGTTAAAGCAATGGATATCCAGACAATAATTTTTGATGATGAGTTGACACCAGCTCAAGAAAAAAATATTAGTAAAATTTTAAAAATTAAAGTCTTAGACAGGACAAACTTAATACTTGATATTTTTGCTCAGAGAGCAAAGACAAGTTATGCTAGAACACAAGTAGAACTAGCTCAATGTCAATATTTATTACCGAGACTTAGGGGGATGTGGACTCATCTCGAAAGACAAAAAGGTGGAATAGGGATGAGAGGTCCTGGAGAAACCGAAATAGAAACAGATAGAAGAATTGTCAGAGATAAAATTGCTTTATTAAAGTCAAAGATTAAGACTATAGATAAGCAAATGTCAGTACAAAGAGGAAATAGAGGAAAGCTTATAAGGGCAGCCCTTGTTGGTTATACTAATGTTGGTAAGTCAACGCTAATGAATTCTATTAGTAAATCAAGTGTTTTTGCAGAAGATAAACTTTTTGCTACACTGGATACTACAACAAGAAAAGTAGTTATAGGTAATCTTCCATTTCTACTAGGAGATACTGTTGGATTTATAAGAAAATTACCAACTCAACTTATAGAATCATTTAAGAGTACTCTTGATGAGGTAAGGGAAGCAGATTTGTTAATTCATGTAGTAGACATATCTCATCCGAGTTTCCAGGAGCATATGGATTCCGTAAATAAAATATTAGAAGAAATAGAGGGATCTAATAAACCAACAATAGTTGTTTTTAATAAGATAGATAATTATAAAAGAGTAGACTATGATGAAACTGATCTAATTAATGATTACTCTGAAAAGAATTTTTCATTGGATGAGTGGAAAGAAACATGGATTTCTAAATTGGGAGATAATGTGCTTTTTATTTCTGCAACAAAAAAAATTAATTTGGATGAATTTAAAAAAACTGTATATAGAGAAGTAAGAAAAATTCATATAAAAAGATACCCTTATAATAATTTTCTTTATCCTGATATTGATAAATTTGATTTTATATGAATAAAAAAATTATGAATTCTATCAAGTCTGGAATTGGTAGCTATGTACTATTAATTTTATTTAATTATATTATTTATCTTGTATCAGGTTGGTCAATTACAGAACAAATGATTCCAAGTTTATCAAAAGATTTTTTTATACTTTCTGTGTTTTTATTTCTAATTCTCTTTGTCACAGATTACTTTTTCTATAAGGGTAAGTATTAACAATATCCATAGCAAATTATATCATCATAAATTATTTTTTTATAAAAAAATATATATTTGATATTAAATAAACCACACTATGAAAAAATTAAACTTACTATTTACCCTAGGATTATCACTTTTGTTTTTTGATCTTTTCTCCCAGAAAAAAGGACAAGAAAAGATAAATACATCAATATTTGATAATATTCCTGTTAGAAATATTGGACCGGCAAAAGTATCAGGTAGAATAACAAAAGTTATTAAGGATTATTCTAATACCAGTACCTGGTATGTAACAACTGCATCTGGAAATGTATGGAAAACAACTAATTCAGGAACTACGTGGATTCCAATTTTTGAACATTATGGAAGTTATTCTATAGGTACAATCTCTATGGATCCTAGAAATCCAAAAATTTTATGGTTAGGTACAGGTGAGAATAATAGTCAAAGATCAGTTGGATTTGGAGATGGAATTTATAAATCAATTGACGCTGGAAATTCATGGACTCACATGGGATTAAAAACATCTGAACATATTGCTAAAATTATTATTGATCCAGAAAATTCAGATAATATTTATGTTGCTGCTCAAGGACCATTGTGGAGGTCTGGTGGTCAAAGAGGACTTTACAATACTAAAGATGGTGGGAAGACATGGCAAAGAATTTTACATGTAACAGATGATACTGGAATTTCTGATGTAGTAATGGATCATAATGATAATAATATCATGTATGCAAGCACATACCAAAGAAGGAGACATTTTGGTATTTTGGTTGCTGGTGGACCAGAAGGAGGTATTTTTAAATCTGTAGATAGAGGAAAAAATTGGAAAAAATTAAAAAATGGATTGCCAGGTGGTGATATTGGAAGAATTGGATTAGCAATTTCACCCCAAAAATCAAATGTTGTCTATGCATTAATTACTGCTAAAGAAAAAACAAAAGGTTTCTATAGATCAGATGATTATGGAGAGACATGGATGAAGATGAGTGATTATCAAGTGGTAGACTCTCAGTATTATGTTGAAATTTTTCCTGATCCACATCAATTTGATAAAGTCTATTCTGTAGACATGAGATCGTATGTCACAGAAGATGGTGGAAAGACGTTTGAAAGAATTCCAGAAAATAAGAAACATGTAGATAGTCATGATGTTCTTTTTGATCCTAATGATCCTGATTATATCATGATCAGCTGTGATGGGGGAATTTATGAGAGTTTTGACAGGATGAAAACGTGGAGATTTATAGATAATTTACCGATTATTCAGCTCTACAGAGTTGGTATCGATAATCAGAAGCCATTTTATAATGTTTATGGAGGGACTCAAGATAATGATAGTTTTGGTGGTCCATCTAGAACNAAAAATAGNTCNGGTATNAGNAATAGTGATTGGTTTGTAACAACTGGTGGAGATGGATTTCAGGTTCGAGTTGATCCTACTGATCCAAATATCCTTTANACNATGTCACAGTATGCNGGTATAATGAGGTATGATAAATCAAATGGNGAGANAATTGGTATTCAGCCTCAACCAGCAGAAGGGGAGGCTGCTTTAAGATGGAATTGGGATTCTCCTCTTATAATAAGTCCACATAATTCTGATAGGCTATACTTCGCAGCAAATTTCTTATTTCAGAGTGATGATAATGGTGATTCATGGAAAAAAATAAGTCCAGATCTTACAAGAAATGAAGATAGAAATAAGATGAAGGTAATGGGTAAGGTTTGGAGTGTAGACGCAATATTTAAAAATGTTTTTACATCGCCTCTTGGAACAATAGTTGCTTTAGATGAGTCGAGATTACAACAAGGTTTGATAGTAGTTGGAACTGATGATGGACTTGTGAGAATAAGTAGAGATAATGGTAGATCATGGGATAAACATGAGAACTTTCCAGGTGTCCCTCAAAAAGCTTATGTTACTGATGTAATCACCTCAAAACATGATTTAAATACAATATATGTTTCATTTAACTACCATAAGTATGGAGATTTTAAACCATACCTAGTTGTAACTAAAGATGGAGGTAAGTCATGGAAATCAATTTCTTCTAATATTCCAGAAAATGATTTTGTTTGGACAATAGTTGAAGACCATATAAATCCAAATGTTCTTTTTGTAGGAACAGAATTTGGGATGTATTTTTCAATGGACACAGGGTCATCTTGGAGAAAGTTTAAAAAAGTACCAACAATTCCAATAAGAGATCTTGAAATTCATGAGGAAGAAGATGATTTAGTAGCTGCATCTTTTGGTAGAGGATTCTATATTGTAGATGATTATTCTCCATTAAGAGAATACTCTAAGCCTATTGAAAGCAAAGTTGCTCACTTATTTTCTGTAAAGTCTACTTACCAGTATATAGTAGCTGCTCCAGAAAAAACAGCAACTGGCCATAATTTCTTTTCCTCTCCTAATCCACCTTATGGAGTAAAATTATCTTATTATTTAGGAAATAATGTCCAGTCAAAGTTTGAGGAGAGGCAAAGAGTCGAATCTAATAAATTTAAAAGGGGAGAGATAATTGATTATCCAACAGCAGAAAAGTTAGAGGCTGAGGCTAAGGAAAAAACGCCAAAAATTTATCTAACCATTACAGATAGTGAAGGGGATGTAGTAAGAAGAATTAGTTCAAGTAAGAATAAAGGATATCATGAAAATTATTGGGACCTCAGAACTTTTTCTCAAAGAAATGTTAGTGAAGAAAATAATTATTCAGGACCTCTTGTTCCTCCTGGAAAATATAGTGTTCATCTTGAAAAGTTTGAGAATGATAAAATAGAAAAATTAACTGATTCTTATTCTTTTGATGTAATTCAAATAGGAAGTAAATCTTCACTAGAGGATAGAGAGAAACTTTTCAGTTTTCAGTTAAATTTTGACAANTTACATGCACATGTAAATGAACTTNTTGATAAAATTGATAAAGCGATAGAAGAAATTGATGGTGAAATTAATAAGTCTCTTAACTCATCCTCTGANGCAAATNTAGAGAATTTGAATAAAAAGAAAGGAGATATAATGGATCTAAAAATGATACTAACTGGAACAAGAAGTTTAAACTATGCTGATGTATTTTCAGGATCTCCACCATCTGTCCAAAGGAGATTAGGTAATATGAGCTGGGAGCTATATAACACAACTTCTAAACCTACTAAAACTCATGAAATGACTTATAAAATTTCGAAAGAAAAATATGAGGAGGTACTAAAAAAATTTACTGAGTTAATGGATTAGAGTATTTTTTTTAGAGTTTTGGAAATGATTTTTTCCATTTTTAAATAACCCTTTTTATTAGGGTGAACCCCATCATATCCATTAAAATCATCTCTCCAGTAAGTAAACTCATCTTTAAGTCCATCTCTTTCATCTTTCATAGAGGTATGATAATCAACATATTTAGCCTTACCAGATTTGCAAAAATCTTTTAAGTTTTTATTAAGAAAAATTATGTCATTACTTGGATATATTCCAGGATTCCATAAAAATTCATATGCTGGTAAGATAGAAGATAATATTACTTTAATATTATTGTCTTTTGCAATTTTTACCATAGACTTTATATTTTCAAATATTTCATCTAAAGAAATAGGACCATTATTTTCAGCTAGATCATTTATTCCAGCAAGAATAACCACACAGTATGCNTCTTCATCCACTACATCTTTTTTGAAGCGTAATAACATCTGATCAGTAGTTTGTCCAGATATTCCTTTATTTACATATTTATTATCTGAAAAGAATTTCGTGTAATCACTCCAAACTTGAGTAATAGAGTTACCGAAAAAAATAACTTTTTTTTCTGTTGCCCTATTTCTAGGATAATCTATATTTGAAGCATTCATGTCTGATAATGTGATTATAAAAAGGATACAAAATATAAAAGTTAATTTTTTCATGAAGTACAATCTATTATTTTTTATTTTAATAATAATATCAAAATATAGTTTTTCTCAGATATTACCTTCTCACCATGCAGTTCATCATAAACCTGGTATAATTAAATCTAATCTAATATTACACCTTGATGCGTCAAATACAAATTCCTTCGATTCAAATGATCTTACATCATGGAATGATTTAAGTTCATCTGAAAATGATTTAAGCTTAGTAGTAGGAGGTGTATCATATTCCTCTGATAATGGAGGAATAATAAATTTTAATGATGATGCCTTTAGAAAAGCGACTTTTACAAATTTTACTGGTAATCAATTTACTTTATCTATGTGGGTAAGGACCACACAGGGAAATGGCAGACTTTTTTCAGTTGCAAGAGCAAGTTGTTGTTATGGTAAACAAATGATATTTTGGACTGATAACTCAAAAATTGGAGTTTATGGTGGTGGTGATTCTGCCTCAAATGTTAATGATGGTACTTGGAAATTTATTACAGTAGTTAGAAATTCTGGAACCTACAAATATTTTATTAATCAAAACACAGATGTTACAAGAACTGGTAAAGATTCAAAAACTTTTGATAATAANAATATTGTAATAGGGTGGGATTATAGAAATAATAGTGCGAGTAGCGGTTTCGTGGGTGATATTGGCGCTGTNTATTTTTACAATACGAATTTATCCAATGATCAAGTAACACTAAATTATAATGAAACAAAATCAAGATATGGTCACTAATTTATAAGAGTGCAGCACCATAAACTCCAGCACTATCTCCTAGTTTAGGTCTTAAAATTGGAGTATTAAAGNTAGGGTTAAATACGTATTTTTTAAGTTCATCATAACCTTCACTATATAATTCATCTATATTACTAAGACCACCTCCTAAAACAATTACCTCTGGATCAATGATATTAACTACATTGCTTAATCCTTTCCCAAAATAAGTAATTAACCTTTTAAATGTCTTTTTAGCATGATTATCAATATCTTTTTTAGCATATATTTCTTCAAGTGTTAAATTTTTTCCAGAAATCTTATTATAATAAATTTGTANTGCTCTACCTGAAATGACAGATTCTACACATCCTTTCTTACCACAATAACATTCATCTCCGTCGTCTGTGACTATAGTATGACCCCATTCNCCTCCAATTCCTTGGCTNCCNTATACTGTTTTNCCATCTATTATTACACCTCCTCCAACTCCAGTTCCTATNATGATACCAAATACATTTTTGGCATCTGGATATTGATCCTTNACTGANCCAAGTAATGTNTCAGCTAGAGCAAAGCAATTAGCATCATTTTGAATANGAATAATTTTNTCTAAANNTTTAGCTAAATCTTTTTGAATTGGCNTACCATTCAGGCATTGAGAATTAGAATTTTTCAGTAATCNTGTTTCTGGNTCAATTGTGCCAGGAGTTCCAATTCCAAGTCTTTTAAACTTNTAGTTTATTTTATTTTCAATATGATTTACTAANGACTTTATATTATTAATTACTTGAGAATATCCTTTTTCTTCTTCAGTATTAATNCTGTGCCTAATTATTTCNTCAGGATTTTCTTTAGATTTTAGAACAATCCCTTCAATTTTAGTCCCACCTAAGTCTATGCCTAATAACATNTAGAATTATTTTATATTTACCCAGTAAAAATATCAAACTATGGATAAGAAAAAAATATTTAACTGGTCTATAACTGTAGCACTAGCTGGATTTCTCTTTGGNTTTGATACAGTNGTAATTAGTGGAGCAAACCTTCCGATAAAGGAATTATGGANCACTTCTCCAATATTTCATGGAGTNTTTATAATGTCTATGGCACTATGGGGNACNGTTTTNGGNTCATTATTTGGATCNATTCCATGTGATAAAATAGGAAGAAAAAATACATTAATATGGATCGGAATANTNTTTTTTGTNTCNGCATTAGGNTCTGCAATTGCATGGGATCCNTACTCATTTTCATTCTTTAGATTTATAGGNGGAGTNGGAGTNGGAGCNTCAACAGTTGCTTCTCCAACTTATATATCAGAAATATCTAATAAAGAGAGTAGGGGAAGACTNGTTGCTCTNTATCAGTTTAATATAGTTTTTGGTATTTTNATAGCCTATTTCTCAAATTATTTANTGCAAGGTTTTGGAGGAGATATAGACTGGAGGTATATGCTTGGAATNGAAGCAATTCCTGCTATTTTNTATATTNTTTTTGTTCTTAAAGTNCCAAATAGNCCTAGNTGGNTAATNTTATATANAGGAGATATANAAAAAGCAAAAGAAATNTTAAAACAAATNTANCCTGANNCTNAAATTTCAAAAAGAATTGNTCAAATTAAAAGCTCNGCAGATAAGAAAAATAGNTCTATTTTTTCAGGANTATTTAATTTTCAGATANCTCTAGCTTTNCTTATTGCNTTTTTTAANCAGCTTTCAGGAATAAATTTTGTTTTGTATTATGCNCCAGAAATTTTNCAAAGTGCNGGTCTTGCTGCTAATGACTCTCTTATGAGTTCNGTTTCAATTGGTTTTGTAAATCTTNTTTTTACAATGTTTGGTCTNAGACTAATNGATAAATATGGAAGGAGATANTTGATGAAAATNGGTTCAATAGGCTATATAATTTCATTAATNAGTATTGGNTTTTGCTTTATTTACTCNNTAAANTCNTATGTTCTNTTAANATTTATNTTAATTTTTATAGCNTCTCANGCTATTGGNCAAGGCACAGTNATNTGGGTNTTTATTTCNGAAATTTTNCCTAATAGTGTCAGGGCNAAAGGTCAATCNCTTGGTACNGCAACNCACTGGGTTTTTGCNGCTTTAATTACNGCNNTAACTCCNTATGTNATTAATATGCTNGNTAATAATCCNGGTNTGATTTTTTANTTCTTTGGATNTATGATGNTACTTCAACTGGTATTTGTATTAAAAATGATGCCAGAAACCAAAGGTATTTCTTTAGAGNAGATGAAGTTTAATTCGTAGTTTCTTTATTTTTCTTTCCAAAAAGTTTTCTAAATAACATCATAATAGGATCATAAAATCTATCAACAACNCTTTCTTTNAGAGGTATTATTGCATCATCTGTAATTTGAATCTCTTCAGGNCATACTTCAGTACAACATCTNGTNATATTACACATTCCAGATCCATGNACATCTTTTANATCTTCAATTCTGTCTGCTCTATCCATAGGNTGCATTTCTAAACTAGCAAGTCTAGTCATATATCTAGGTCCNGCAAATTTTTCTTTACCNTCNTTATCTCTTANTACATGNCACATNTTCTGACATAGNTAACATTCAATACATTTTCTAAANTGTTGGACTCTGTCTACATCTTTTTGNTTCATCACAAAANCTTTTTCNTTATCTTTTTCTGAAGGAGAAAAAGGNTTTATTTTCATATTTTGTTCATAATTCCATGATACGTCTGTNACTATATCTTTTANAACTGGAAANGATTTTAAAGGAGTAATTACTACTGTNTTATCTTCATCTAATTCATTCATTCTNGTCATNCANGCAAGTCTNGGTTTACCATTAATTTCNACACTACAAGANCCACANTTTCCAGCTTTACAGTTCCATCTGCAAGCAAGNTCATTNGCTTGGTCTGCNTGAATNCTATGAATTACATCNAGGACAACCATACCNTCNGAAACNTTACACTTATAGCTNACTAATTCACCTCTTTCATCATCACCTCTATAAATTTTAAAGTCTCTNTCTTTCATATGATNTTATTTANTATGATCTAATTTAACTTCTTTTTCTAATTCTTCAATGCTAGAATTNGCAATTCTTTTAAGTTCAGCTTCTGGTTCAGANCTCTTAACTTTTATGGTTTCCATCTTTCCATCTTTCCCTTTCTTNTTAATNATATTATATTCTAACCATTCTTTCATCTCTGATGGGAAGTCTTCTCTTGTGTGNGCACCTCTACTTTCNTCTCTCATANAAGCAGATNTNGAAACNGCCTCAGCAGAAATNAGTANNTTTCTAAGCGCTAGTGCNTCATGCCANCCAGGATTAAATTGACTAGTNCCNGNNGCNTTTACATCTTTAAACTGAGANTTAAGATTATCAATTTCAGNTATTCCATCTTTNATNTCATTTTTCGTTCTAATTATTCCNACATTATACTGCATATTTTTCTGGAGATCTTCGTGNATAAGATANGGGTTATTTCCNTTCTCTCTATTCAAGATTGATGTAGCATTTTTGATTATTCTTTTNATNTCCTCATCANTAGATNTTGGCATTGATTTAATTTTTCTAGAATATTTTGAGGCTTCAACTCCTGATAAATTTCCAAATACTAGTAAATCAGAAAGTGAATTNCCACCAAGTCTNTTTGCTCCGTGCATTCCACCTGCAGCTTCACCACATGCAAATAGACCATCTACATTAGTCATAGAAGTTTCTGCTTCTACTTTAATNCCTCCCATAAAGTAATGACATGTTGGACCAACTTCCATAGGCTCTTTTGTTATATCTAATTCAGCAAGTACTTTGAACTGATGATACATGGAAGGTAGTTTCCTTTTTATATCTTCAGCAGATCTTTGAGTAGCAATATCAAGGTAAGCACCACCATGAACAGATCCTCTTCCAGCTTTAACTTCGGTATTAATTGCTCTTGCAACAACATCTCTAGTAAGTAGTTCAGGGGGTCTTCTCGCATTTTTATCTCCTTTAAGCCATCTTGCTGCTTCCTCTTCTGAGTCGGCAGTTTCATTAGCAAATTTTTCTGGAATNTAGTCAAACATNAATCTTTTACCTTCACTATTTTTTAATATTCCACCTTCTCCTCTNACACCTTCAGTAACTAAAATTCCTTTTACNGANGGAGGCCATACCATTCCTGTTGGNTGAAACTGATTAAATTCCATNTCNATNAGTTCTGCACCTGCCTCATATGCCATACCATATCCATCNCCNGTATATTCCCAGCTGTTTGAGGTAACTTCCCANGCTTTNCCNGCACCACCTGTTGCAAAAATTAAAGATTTAGTTTCAAAAACNATAAATTCTCCAGTCTCTCTGTACATACAAACTACACCAGATATTTTNCCNGACTTNTCCTTTAATATATCTAGAGCAGTACANTCCATTTGAATATCTATACCCTGATGTATTCCATGATCTTGNAGTGTTCTAATCATCTCAAGGCCTGTTCTATCNCCTACGTGTGCTAGTCTTGGGTAACGGTGTCCACCAAAATTTCTTTGATTAATTAANCCTTCTTTTGTTCTATCAAAAACTGCGCCCCAGTGTTCTANCTCNCTAACTCTCTCTGGAGCATNTTCGGCATGAATCTGAGCCATTTTCCAATTNTTAAGCATNTTNCCGCCTCTCATAGTATCTCTGAAATGAATTTTCCAGTCATCTCTGTTATCAACATTTCCAAGNGCAGCTGCCATACCACCTTCNGCCATAACTGTATGNGCTTTTCCTAGTAAAGACTTACANACNAGCCCNACTCTAATATTTTTCTCTTGAGATGCTGCGATTGCNGCAGATAANCCNGCNCCTCCTGCTCCNATNACTAGAACATCAAANTGTAACNTTTTAATTNCTGATATATCTAACATACTATATTCCCCAAGTGTTAATGTCATTAATTATTCCCATAGATACTAGTCTAACNTATACGTCAGATAAACCAACCCATACTAAGCTAAGCCATGCAAATAATTGATGTCTTCTATTTAAAAATGTAACAATTTTCCAGTTGCTATGTGNAACNTTNTCATGNTATAAACTGCATGAGTAGCAGTCTAAATTTCCTCCAATAAGATGTCTTATAGAGTGNCAACCAAAAGTATAGCATCCTAAGAGAATAGGATTAACTGTNAGNATAAATGTTCCTACTCCNAAACCAAGTTTNCCATCATTAAAAAATGCTAAGAATGCATCATAACTTAATATGAAAATAAANATAACAGCGAAGTACATAGCATATCTATGAATATTTTGAAATATCAGNAGTCCTCTTTCTCCNTCATATNNTTTNCCTGAANTGAACGCGTTNATATTACCATTAGTTATTGCCGATACTTTGGANGGTAANCCCTTNATAGGTTCAACNGCACATGCAGGTGGATTTAATGAAAATGCTCTNTANTATGCTTTCCTGTAATAATAACANGTAAATCTNAATGATAAAGGNAAAATNANNATTANCCATGCAGGAGATTGACCAGGNAGCCAACTNAACCATTCAGGCCAAGATCCAAGTAANGAATGNTACATTGGAGGNACTCCNGGTTTAGAAGGNTCTATGTAAACAGTAGGAGANTAAAANGGNGATAGATATCCACCAAAACCTTCATTTCCGCCNCTCCACCAAAANTATTCNCCTTGCCAAGCTGCCCAAGTTGAATAAATTACAAAAGATAAAAGTCCTAATAAAACNAGAAGAGGNGATATCCACCATTTGTCATCTCTTAATTTATTAGTTAATAAGTCCTTTTTTANCATATTTTCTTATAAACCTNAACAAATATATACTCCAAAAACTATGAAACAAAAGTTTTAAAAAAATTAAATTTCATAAGTTTTTCNTAACTTAGTATACCTNNAAAACANTAACGTTTAGGNCATAANAATGGTTAGGTTTCTTNCTCTTTTTTTTTNTTTTTTNNTNTNTANNAATNTCTTATTTTCACAAGATACTGTNAGTNTTATATCNTATAATTTNTTAAGATTTAATTCTTCTACAGAAAGAAATTTACACTTNAGAAATATTATAGAAAAAATAAAGCCCGATGTNCTTATAACACAAGAGATGATAGGTCAGGAAAGTGTGAATAATTTCTTAAANAATATTCTNAAAAANATAAATGAAAAATATAAAGCAGCAGATTTTATAGATGATGAGGATACTGATATAGACCAGGGCTTATTTTATAATTCAAATAAATTTAGTTTTATCTCAACNTCTCAAATAGATGGATACCCTAGGCCANTATATATTTTCACTTTAAAGCACCTGGATACAGGAGAACAATTTGTTGTTTATAATTTACATNTAAAGGCTTCAAAAGGAAGTGAAAACGAATTGGCTAGAAGTGACCAAGTAAAAGAACTTAAAAATNATATATCAGAGACAAATTCTAATTTTTATATAGTTGCNGGNGANTTTAACATTTACTCTACTNCAGAAAGTGCATACAAAGATTTGTTTTCTATAACTGAGTCAGGAAAAGGTAATTTACATGATTTGATAAATGTAGTTGGTACATATAATGANCCATCAAATGCAAATATTCATACNCAATCGACAAGNACNTCNCAATTTGGNGGGGGTTCNCATGGTGGACTCGATGACAGATTTGATTTTATATTATTTTCGGATTCTTTAATGTATGGTGATAGGATTTTTGTTATNGACTCAACTTATAAATCATTTGGAAATGATGGAATGCATTATAATTCAGCTTTAAATGTGGGTCCTAANCAAGAAGTANCTATGAATATTGCAAATTCCCTTCATGATGCATCAGACCATTTACCAGTNTTTGTAAAGATCATTTTTAGTAATGAGAAGATATATAGAGAAGTATTAAATGTAGAGTCATACTCTGTGTCTGATAAACTATTATTTTATCCAAATCCTNCTAANAATAAACTTNATATTCAATCNGANGACCATAAGATNAATAAACTAGAGATTTATTCTTTGAATGGAANTAANNTTTTAGATAAAAANATTAACTCTNACTCATGCACTATAGATNTTTCAAAAATAAATATTGGTAATTACCTTATNATATTGAATTTTAAANATTTTACTCAAAAAATTAAATTTGTAAAAANATAATATGAGATATATAGCACTTNTTGTTTTACTAAACTTTTATTTTATTGANTTATACTCTCAANATAATAAAAGTGAACTCCATACTCTNGCTTTTTATAACCTNGAAAACTTATTTGATACAATAAACGATGTTTCAATAAANGATGAAGCAAGNCCAATTATGGAAACTTCTATGAATANAACATCAGTGTACTTAAGTAAACTCAAAAATCTTTCTAAAGTTATATCAGAGATAGGTTTTAGTGAGACTGGATCTTTGCCAACACTAGTAGGAATTTGTGAGGTTGAGAATAGATTTGTAGTTGAGGATTTAATTAAAACTGGAAAACTNAAGGATATAAATTATAANATTTCTCATTTTGATTCACCTGACAACNGAGGAATAGATGTAGGNTTAATTTATAATCAAGATTATTTTNAAGTTATNAGNGAGAAGAATATAAANNTAGAATTAATTAATAATGANGATAGCACCCAAATTTTAACTAGAGATCAACANCTTGTTGAGGGNTTACTTAGTGGGNATAAAATATATATAATTATNAATCATTGGCCCTCAAGNTATGGAGGAGAAGAAAGGTCAAAACCNTTTAGAAATAAAGCAGCAGAATTAAATAGATTAATAATTGATTCTATTTTCCAAGTAGACCATAAGGCAAAAATTTTTACTATTGGTGATTTTAATGATGATCCTACAGATGAAAGCATTAAAAAAATTCTAAATACTGTAAAATATGATGATGAACTTAATTCTCCAGTAATGTTTAACCCGTATGAGAAGATGTTTGATGACGGATTTGGTACTTTGAAATATAGAGGTGAGTGGAATATGTTTGATCAAATAATTTTAAGTTCGAACTCTCTTAAAAGTTATAATTTAAATGATTTTTATTTTGATGGTGCGTACATTCATTTAAAACCCTACCTAATAAATCAGAGTGGGAATTATGAGGGATATCCTTTTAGAAGTTTTGCTGGAGGTAATTTTATAGGTGGCTACAGCGATCATCTACCAGTATATATAATACTAAAACGGGAACAATAAGCTTATTATTTAGTATAATATTGTATAAAAAACACGTTTAATAAATACATAATAATTATCATATGTTAATTGCTTTTTTAAGGATATGCTTTTTTTCTGTAATAGGATTAGTTTTCTCTTTAGATCTTTATTCTACTCACATAAGAGCAGGAGAGATTATAGCTAAAAGAATTTCATCTACAAGTTTAACTTATGAATTTACTATAATTGGATATACTGATACAGGATCTGAGGTAGAGTTTGGTGGAGGAAGTTTTGGTTTTGGAGATGGTAACTCAATTGAGGTATTAGACGAGAGTGCTATATCTTCCCAAAAAATACTATTAGAAAATAAAGTTGCTTTAAATCTTTTTAAGGTCATTCATACATTTCAGGCACCAGGTAGATATGTAGTAAGCTATTTTGAGCAAAATAGAAATGCTGAAATAGTAAATATGGAAAATTCAGTAGATACTCCTTTTTATATAGAGACTGAGATATTGATTGATCCTTTTTTTGGTTTAAATAATACTCCAGTCCTTTTAATTCCTCCTATTGATAATGGCATCGTTGGAATAAGATATATACACAATCCCGGTGCTTTTGATCCCGATGGAGATAGCTTGTCATATGAGTTAGTTATTCCTATGCAAGAAAAAGAATTTCAGGTGACAAATTATAGGTTCCCAAATGTGGAAGAGTTTTATCAAGAATATAATGAAGGAAGTGAAGGTGGATTAGGTCCCCCATCATTTTCATTAGATTCTATAATTGGAGATCTTATTTGGGATGCTCCAGGTTCTGAGGGAGAATATAATTTTGCTTTTAGAGTTGTGGAATGGAGAAAAGTTGGAGATCAGTGGTTTAAGTTAGGACATGTTACAAGAGACATGCAAGTCATAATTGATGACTCTGATAACAAGAGGCCTAATCTAGAGGTTCTAGACCCAATTTGTGTGGAGGCGGGTACTCTTATAAGAGATACAGTATCTGGTGATGATCCTAACTTTAATGATATCCAAATAGAAGCATTTGGTGGCCCATTTGAGTTCTTGTCTTCACCTGCTGTTTATTTTCCAAATCCTGTTCAATATCAGAAATCTCCTGCTTCTTTACAATTTGAATGGGAAACTAATTGTTCTCATATTAGAAAGCGACCATATGATATTCAATTTAAGGTTACTGATAAACCTGGATANGGACCTAATCTTGTTGAATTTACCAATTGGCAAATTCAGATAGTAGCACCTGCTCCAGAAGGACTAGAACTTACACCTTTACCATCTCGTTCTGTTCAGATTTCTTGGGATCCGTACAGTTGTGATAATGCGGATGAAATTCAGATATGGAGAAGAATTGGTAGCTTTGATTATGAACCTGATAATTGTGAGGTAGGAATTCCTGAGGGTTCAGGCTATAAATTAATTGGAACGACAGAGGGAGATCAAATAACTATGCTTGATGATAATTTAGGCCAAGGATTAGCACCTGGATCTAAGTACTGTTATAGGATTTTAGCAGAATTTCCNTTACCTGAGGGAGGAACAAGTTATGTGTCAGAAGAGAAATGTATAATTATTAACGCAGATGCTCCTGTTATAACAAGTGTTAGTGTTATGGATACAGATATTTTTGAGGGAAAGGTAGAATTAAGTTGGGTNCCNCCTTTTGAGATAGATACTATCTTATTTCCTAAACCTTACTCTTACAGGGTAAATAGACTTGAAGGATTCTCTTCTGATGTTAATTTAACTCAATCAGATATTCTTTTGGATACATTTTACGTTGATACCAAAGTAAATACTTTAGANAAAGTATATAATTATATAGTAGAGGTTTTTTCAGATTCGGATACGTCTTCTTTTGAATCTTCTCATAATGCTTCAACTGTAAGGTTAGAACTAAGTGGAAAACAAAATAGTATTGAGTTAAATTGGGATTTTGATGTACCTTGGTCTAATAGTTCATCCTTTTATCCAATGCATTATGTCTATAGAAATAATGTTTTTGGAAGTAATGAAGATGAATATATTTTAATTGATTCAGTAAATGTTATTGAGAGTGGATATAAGTATATTGATACNGGAGAATTTGAAGGAATAGACCTNGATGAGAATAAAATATATTGCTATTATATAATTACATCTGGTACCTATGAAAATAATAAGCTACCATTAAATATTATTTATGATGATTTATTATTAAATAATTCACAAAAAATTTGTGCNCAAACTAATGATCTAATACCTCCATGTCCTCCAAATGAATTTAAAATTTCTGACCAGTATTCTTGTGAATATTATTTTTACGACAAGTCATGTGACATGAAAGATTTTGAAAATAGGATTGAGTGGAATATTGGTGAGGATGATTGTTACTTGGATTCAAAGTTTTTTAATATATACTTTTCAGAAAATGGAATAAATAATTTTAAAAATATTGGTTCAACATCTAATGATTATTTTGTCCATAAAAATCTGTCAAATTTAAAAGGAGCATATTTCATTACAGCTTTAGATAGATCTGGTAATGAGAGTGTCCCTACTGACACAATCAGAAGGGATAACTGCCCAAAATATCTTTTGCCTAATGCCTTTAGCCCTAATGATGATGGTAAAAATGATTTTTTTACGCCATTTGTTACTGATGGATCTATACTAAATTTTAACTATGGTAACTGCCCTAGATTTGTAAAGTCAGTAAAAATGTCAATAGTAGATAGAACAGGTAAAGAAGTTTTTTCTCATGATTCAGAAATTAACGTTCTTGATGGAATTTATATTAATTGGGATGGAAAAAATAAAAGTGGTAAAAATTTACCTTCAGATACATATTATTACAATGCTACTGTTACTTTTGATGTTTTAGATGAAAATGAAAGTATAAAAGAAATTAAAGGATGGGTACAGATATTAAGGTAAATGATAAAATTATATTTTACGATGGCTTCTGTGTCATGTGTAGTAGGTTTATAAGGTTTATAGTTTTTTTAGATAAAAGAAAATTATTTAAATTCAGTGCTATATCATCTGATTATGCTTCTAAAGTCCTATCTAAAAAATTAGATGAAAAGCAGGTTGGTAAATTTATCGTTTATCTTTCTGAAAATAAAGTTTACAAAAAATCAGATGCTGTAATTCAAATAATGATTGACATTGGTGGAATTTTTAATGTTTTCAAATTATTAAAAATTTTCCCTTCTAAGGTTAGAGATATATTCTATGATATTTTTGCAAATAATAGATACAAATGGTTTGGTAGGTCTGATGTATGTCATGTTGCTCCCAAAGAAATAAGCGATCAGTTTATTAATAAGTAACTTATTAGCTATTTTTGATAGAAATCAAGATATATGAAAGCAATAATTTTTCCAGGTCAAGGATCTCAGTTTGTTGGAATGGGTAAAGACCTATATGATAGTAATAAAAAAGCTAAAAGTATGTTTTTATTAGCCAATAAAATTTTAGGCTATGATATTACTGATGTTATGTTTAATGGAACTGTCGATGACCTAAAAAAAACAGATATTACACAGCCTGCTATTTTCATTCATTCTTGTACAAATTTTTTTCAGAATAAAGTAAATGATATTTCAGCTTTTGCGGGACACTCATTAGGTGAATTCTCTGCACTGACATGTTCTGGTTCTTTATCATTTGAGGANGGACTGGAATTAGTTTTAATTAGAGCAAGAGCCATGCAAAATGCTTGTAAAAATAATGATTCTACTATGGCTGCAATTCTAGCCTTATCTGATGAGAAGGTAAATACTGTATGTGAAGAAATAGAAAATGTTGTTCCAGCTAATTATAATTGTCCTGGACAAATTGTTATTTCAGGGTCTAAAGAAGGAATAGAAAAGGCTTGTGAGGAATTTAAACAAGAGGGAGGAAAAGCAATTCCATTACCTGTTGGTGGTGGTTTTCACTCTCCATATATGGAACCTGCAAGAGTTGAACTTGAAGAAGCTGTAAATCAAGCTAAAATANAAATTCCAATTGCTCCAATATATCAAAATTATGATGCCAAAGGGTATATTGATCCTAATAAAATCAGATCTAATCTTNTTAGTCAATTAACATCTCCTGTTAGATGGACTCAATCAGTAAATAATATGATTGAAGATAATATATTAAACTATATTGAATGTGGTCCAGGTAGGGTTTTACAAGGATTAGTGAAAAAAATTAACAGAGAATTAAATGTATCATCACTTTAAAATTATTTTATGAGAGGAATGCTTAAAGAAAATAGTCTAAAGGATAAAGTTATCCTAGTAACTGGGGGAGGTTCAGGACTTGGTAAGTCAATGGTTGAATATTTTTTAGAATTAGGAGCTAATGTTATTATAACTAGTAGGAGAGAAGAATTATTAAATGATGTTGCAAAAGAATTTAATTCTAAATATAAATCTGAAGTATTTCCAATTGCATGTGATGTCAGGAAAATTGAANANGTAGAAAAAGTGATTACTGATTCTTTTAAAAAATTTGGTAAAATAGATTGCTTATTAAATAATGCTGCCGGAAATTTTATAAGCCCGACTGAGAGATTATCAACTAGGGCATTTGATGCCGTTATAGATATTGTTTTAAAAGGGACTATAAATTTCTCGCTTACTCTTGGAAAAAAATGGATAAAGGATAAGTCTGAAGGCAATATATTAAATATTGTCACTACTTATTCATGGACAGGTTCTGGTTATGTTGTTCCTTCGGCTTGTGCTAAGGCAGGTGTTCTGAGTATGACGAGGTCTTTAGCGGTAGAGTGGGCAAAATATAAAATTAGATCTAATGCTATTGCACCAGGCCCCTTCCCAACAAAAGGAGCTTGGGAAAGATTATTGCCTGGAGATTTAAAAGATAAATTTGATCCATCAAAAAAGGTTCCTGTTGGTAGAGTAGGTGAACATCATGAACTTTCAAACTTAGCAGCATATCTACTTTCTGAATATAGCTCATATATAAATGGTGAAGTTATTACTATTGATGGAGCTGAATGGTTAAAAGGAGCTGGTCAATTTAATCATTTGGATATGGTTTCAGATCAAATGTGGGATATGTTTGATATGTTAAGAAAGAAAAAATAATGAGTAAAAAAAGACATCTTGTGACTGCAGCATTAATTTATGCTAATGGTCCGGTTCATATTGGACATTTAGCTGGATGCTATATTCCTTCCGATTTATATGTTAGGTATTTAAGATCAAAAGGTGAAGATGTTAAGTTTATTAGTGGTACTGATGAGCATGGTGTACCAATTACTATTAAGGCTAGAGATGAAAGTAAATCTCCTCAAGAAATTGTAGATTATTATTATGACATTATAAATAATTCATTTAAGGAGTTTGGAATCAGCTTTGATATTTTCTCGAGAACATCAAAAGAAATTCATCATAAAACTAGTTCTGATTTTTTTCTAAATTTATATGAAAAGGGAGTATTTCAAGAAATTTCCTCATCTCAGTACTATGATAAAAAAGAAAATCAATTTCTCTCTGATAGATATATAACCGGTGAATGTCCATGTGGAAAAAATAAAAGTGCATATGGTGATCAGTGTGAAGTTTGTGGTAAGACACTCAGTCCTATGGATTTAAAAAATCCAAAGTCAAGTTTATCTGGTAACGCTCCAATTCTAAAAGAGACAAAAAATTGGTATCTGCCAATGGATAAACTTCAAGTTAATATTGAAAAGTATATCAATACTAAAAAAGATTGGAAATCAAATGTCATTGGACAGTGTAAGTCGTGGTTAAATGATGGTCTTAGACCAAGAGCTATGACTAGAGACCTTGACTGGGGAGTTAGCGTTCCTTTAAAAGATGCTGATGGCAAGGTATTATATGTTTGGTTTGATGCCCCTATAGGTTATATAACTGCGACCAAAGAATTAGAACCTGATAATTGGGAAAAATACTGGAAAGATGAAGACTCAAGCTTAGTTCACTTTATTGGAAAAGATAATATTGTATTTCATACAATTATATTTCCTATGATGCTTATGGAGCATGGAGACTATATTTTACCTGAAAATGTTCCAGCAAATGAGTTTATGAACTTAGAAGGTGAAAAAATTTCAACTTCTAGAAATTGGGCAGTATGGTTACATGAATATCTAAAGGATTTCCCTGATATGCAGGATGAGTTAAGGTACTGTTTGATTACTAATTTACCTGAGAATAAGGATAGTGACTTCTCTTGGAAAGATTTTCAACTGAAAAATAATAACGAGTTAGTAGCTATACTTGGAAACTATATTAACCGNGTCTTTGTACTTTGCGATAAGTTTTTTCAAAAAAAAGTTCCNTTTTTATCTAATAAGGATANAGATAAAGAAATATTTTCTAATTTAAAGCAGTTAAAAGAAAAGATAGAAAAATCAACTCAAAATTTTAAATTTCGAGAGGCGATGAGCTATGTTATTGATGTTGCAAGGCTTGGTAATAAATATCTTACTGATACTGAACCATGGAAAATATNTAAAGATGATCCTGAAAGAGTTAAGGATATAATANATAACTCAATTCAGATAGTAGGTAATATTTCAATTTTATGTGAGCCTTTTCTTCCATTTACATCAAATAAAATAAAAGGTCATTTAAATATTAGTGATCTTTCATGGAATGATATAGGCCCAAGTGTTATTTCTCCTGATCATNTAATTTCTGGGAAAGCTCATATTTTCTCAAAAATTGAAGACAAAACAATTGAAGATCAAATAAAAAAACTTAAATTAAATAATGAAAATGATAATGTTATGCCTCAAAAAAANACTATAGAGTTTGATGATTTTACTAAAGTTGATATNAGAGTAGGCACTGTAATTGAAGCTGAAAATGTNCCAAAATCTGATAAATTATTAAAGCTCAAAGTTGANACCGGACTAGATAAAAGGACAATATTAAGTGGTATTTCTAAATACTATACCCCTGAGAAAATTATTAATAAAAAGGTGATGGTTCTAATTAATTTAAAACCAAGAAAAATGATGGGATTTGAGAGTCAGGGGATGTTATTACTTGCAGATGATGGTGATGGTAATTTGAGNTTAATGCAACCAGATTCTGATGTTTCAGATGGATCTGTAGTAGCTTAATTATATTTATTCATTGTCCTATCAATACCAATGTGGCAAAAATTCAGAACAATTTCTGAACTTAATTCAATATTATCTATTAAACTTTTTTGTTCTTCTTTNCTAAAATCCCCAAGTACATAATCAGACTGATACCCTGGTCTAAAATTATTATCAATACCAAACCTTAATCTTGCGTAATTTGAAGATTTTAAGGTATTATTAATGCTTTTCAGGCCATTGTGACCNGCATCTGAACCATTCTTTTTTAATCTTATTTTACCAAACGGAAGAGATAAATCATCTGTTATTACTAGAATATTTTCTAGTTTTATTTTTAACTCATTTGACCAATATTGTACAGCTTTACCACTATTATTAACGAAATTTGAAGGTTTTATAACATAGATATTTCTTCCTTTAAATTTTCCATNAGCACAAAAAGCATGNTTTTTTAATTCAAATTCAGTGNCAATTNTTTNTGAGATATTATCGNCAATTTTAAATCCAATATTATGCCTTGTTGTTANATACTCATCTCCTATATTACCAAGNCCAACAATTAGGTATTTCATAAATCAAAAGTTTAGCATAATAAATTTATACTAAACTTTCGATTTTAAATAATTAAGAATCTTAAAGATTATTAGTTTTTGCTANCTTCTTTAGAGTCTGATGAATCTTTATTTTCACCTTCAGNTGAACCTCCTTCTTTAGTTNCTTCTCCTTCTTCTCCCTCTACTCCTTCTTCTCCTTCTTCATCCTCTTCCTCAACTTCTATCTTAACTCTTGGAACATTTACTGAAACGACACTAACTAATGGACTATTTAAGATATCATACTGATCANTTAATAATGTTTCAACTGAGANACTTTTTCCTAGTTGAAGTTCACTTATATCAACTTCAACGAAGGAAGGCATATTCTTAGGATAAGCCATTAAAGATAATTTTCTAATTCTTATTAATATTTTTCCTCCTTGTTGAACACCTGGTGAGTCTCCAATAATTTTTACTGGTATGTCCATCCTTATCTTTTTATTTTCTTGTAGTTCTAAAAAGTCAGCATGNAGAATTACTTCACTTACTGGATGAAACTGAATATCTTGAAGGATAGCATCTTTTTCTACTCCTTCAATATTTAGTTTGACAAAATTTGCCCCTGGAGTATAAACGAGATCTCTAAAAAGAATCATAGGTGAATGAAAATGTATTTGTTCATTACCACCATAAACTACACAAGGAACATTACCTTCCTCCCTTAATTTTTTGGAATTCTTTTTACCAAGATTTGCTCTATTATACCCTATAATCTCAATTGTTTCCATAATTTTTAAATTTATCTGTTAATAAAAAGTGAACTAGTAGACTCATTTTCATGAATTTTCCTAATAGCCTTTGCAATTAATCCTGCAATGGATAACACTTTTATTTTTTTATTCCTAAATTTTAACGGAATACTATCAGTTACAACTAATTCTGATAATGCTGATTTTTCTAAGTTTTCTTCTGCATTTCCACTAAGTACGGGATGTGTGATGATTGCTCTAACTGATTTAGCTCCCTTTTCCATTATTACTTTTGATGCCATTGAGATAGTTCCTCCAGTATCTATTAAGTCATCTATTATAATTACATCTTTATTTTCTACATTACCAATTACTTGTACAGATTTGACTTGGTTTGCTTTTTCTCTATTCTTATCACATATAACAAAATCTGTATCAAAATATTTTGCGTATTCTCGAACTCTTTCAGCACCACCAGCATCTGGAGAAGCAAAAATTAAGTTATCAAGATTTAACTTTTTTACGTAAGGAACAAACACTGAGCTTCCATTTAAGTGATCAAGAGGTATGTCAAAAAATCCTTGAATTTGACCTGCATGTAGATCACAAGAAACAATTCTTGTAGCACCTGAAGCTGTTAATAAATTAGCAAGTAATTTTGCTGAAACAGCNATTCTAGGTTTATCTTTTCTNTCTTGTCTTGCATAACCATAGTAGGGTATAACAACATTTACAAATTTTGCACTTGCTCTTTTGGCAGCATCTATCATTAAAAATAATTCCATNATATTATCTGAACTATCTACGGTAGACTGAACAATATATACATCAGAACCTCTAACAGTTTCTGTATATCTAAAACTTAGCTCTCCATCACTGAATTTTCCAAGTTTTNCTTTTCCAAGTGGTTTTCCAAATTCTGAAGCAATCTTCTTTGCAAGATCCTGAGAACCACTTCCTGAAAATATTTTTACTGNACTCATTATAATANGTTAAGTTATGTTGGCTCACTAGGGCTCGAACCTAGACTCTTCTGGACCAAAACCAGACGTGTTACCAGTTACACCATGAGCCAATATGGGCTACAAAAGTAGATTTATTTTTTTAAATTTTAAAAATTAAAATCATGCATTTTCTTCAAGCCACTTCCTTGCATTATAAAAAGGTAAAATCCAAGGTGAAATTTTATCATTTCTTTCTCTAGGGTAGTGAGCCCAGTTCCACGGAAAGATTGACCTTTCAAGATGTGGCATAATGGCAAGGTGTCTACCATCTTTTGAACAAATTGCCGCAGTGGACATATCAGATCCATTAGGATTTCCAGGGTACTCATTATAATGAAACTTAGCTGCAATGTTTACCTTTTTGTTATTTAGATTAAATTTTCCCTCTCCGTGAGCTGACCAAATTCCTAAAGTNGTACCNTCAAGATTATTTAACATTATGGAATTTGATTTAAGAATATCAATACTTGAAAAAGTACATTCAAATTTATTTGAATGATTATGTTCCATTTTAGGATGATTTTCCTTTTCATTTGGATATAATAGGTCTAATTCCATCATAAGCTGACAACCATTGCATACACCAAGGCTTAGTGTGTTTTCTCTTTTGTAAAAATCTTGGATAGTCTTCTTAGCTTTTTCATTGAATTTGAATGCTCCTGCCCAACCTTTTGCTGAACCTAAAACATCAGAATTTGAAAATCCACCTGGAAATACTATCATGTTAATATCTTCAAGAGTTTCTCTGCCTGATACTAAATCAGTCATATGAACATCTTTTACTTTAAATCCAGAAAGATTCAACATATATGCCATTTCTCTCTCACTATTTATTCCTTTTTCTCTTATTACAGCTGCCTTTATTTCTTTTTTGAAGTTAATAATTGGAAAACCTCCATTAAAATTAGAAGGGAATTTGAATTTTAGAGGTTGAATTTTATAGTTATTAAATCTTTCTAAACTTTTATTATTTATTGTTTGTTCAGTATCCATTAAATATGAATTATGATACCAAGAATCTCTGAAGTGGTCAATATCTAGAATTAAAGACTTGTTTTTAAATTNTATATTTAGTTTTCTATCCTTAATTGTATTCCCTAAAGAAATAAACTCAATGTTATTATTAATTAATTTTTCCTTACCATTTTTATTTGTTTGAAAAATAATTCCAGGAGACTCATTGAATAAAATTTTTAATAAATCATCTTCCTTAAATCCATCAAGATTGATTTTTAAACCATTTCCAACATTTGCAAAATTCATTTCAAGAAGAGAAGTAATGAGACCTCCTGATGAAATATCATGGCCTGAAAACAAATNTTTACTTATTATAAGATCNTGAATAGTTTTAAAAATATTTTTNATTTNATCAGANGATTTAGTTTCAATTACATTNTTTCCAATATTAGAAAGTGTTTGAAAAAATGCAGANCCAGTTAGATTTAAGTCCTTACAAAAATTAATATATATTAATTCTAATTTTTCATCTATTAATAAATTAGGTTTTATTACATTATTTATATCTGAAACCTCAGAAACTGCAGAAATTATNACTGTGCCNGGGGAAAGAACTTTTAAACCATTGCTNTATTTCTGAGTCATTGACAATGAATCTTTCCCCGTTGGTATATTTACTCCTAGTTCAATAGCAAAATCACTAACTGACTTAACTGCATTATATAATCTTGTGTTTTCTCCNGGATTATTTGCTGGCCACATCCAATTNGCACTTAAAGAAATATTTGGTANACCATTTTGAATTGGTGCCCATATAATATTTGTTAGAGCTTTTAGAATAGAATACTTAGCTCCAATTTTTTCATCTGCTAGAGAAACAATTGGAGAAAACCCTACTGTAGTTGCAATACCTTTATTAGATAAGAAATCAAAGGCCATGATTCCTAAGTTATTTAAAGGTAATTGAATTTCACCTAGTGTTTGTTGAAGGGCAACTCTGCCTGTAACACATCTGTCAACTTTATTTGTAAGCCAATCTTTACATGATACTGATTCTAGAGATAATANATTTTCAAGATATTTTATAAATAGGTTTTGATGATATAAGGGATTTTCAAACTTATATGGAATTGTTTTATCCTTAATTATTGTTTTAGGAGAAGATCCAAAAAAATCATCTAGATTTAGATTAATTGGGTTTATAGCTTCTTTCCCTTTAAAAACTAATCTCTTATTCTCCTTAACATATCCAACATGATATAGAGGTGCTCTTTCCCTCTCTGCAATTTTTTTAATTTTATTAAAATCTTCTTTTTTAATAACTAANCCCATTCTCTCTTGTGATTCATTACCAATAATTTCTTTTTCAGATAAAGTAGGATCACCTATTGGTAACTTATTTATATTTATTTCACCACCAGTTTCTTCTAAAAGTTCTGATAAGCAATTAAGATGCCCTCCAGCTCCGTGGTCATGTATAGAAAGNATTGGATTATTTATTTCTTCAGCTANTACTCTTATTACATTAGCAACTCTTTTTTGCATTTCNGGNTTTGATCTTTGNACAGCATTAAGCTCAATATTATTTTTGAACTCACCAGTATTAACTGATGATACAGCGCCTCCTCCCATACCAATTCTGTAATTATCACCACCTAATACAACAACATAGTCTCCATCACTAATTTTTTTCTTCTTTGACTCATTTTCTTTTCCATATCCGATGCCACCTGCTAGCATAATAACCTTATCATATCCAAGGTTATATTTTTTTTCAGAATGCTCAAAAGTTAGAACACTACCATTAATTAAAGGCTGTCCAAATTTATTNCCATAATCACTTGCTCCATTAGATGCCTTTATTAAAATATCTTTTGGGTTTTGGTACAACCACTTTTTCTTTTTTTGATTTTTTTCCCATTCTTTAGATGATGATATTCTGGGATACGAAGTCATATACACAGCTGTTCCAGCTAGTGGAATACTAGCTTGTCCACCAGCCATTCTATCTCTTATTTCGCCACCAGATCCAGTTGCTGCTCCACTGAAAGGTTCAACAGTAGTAGGNAAGTTATGAGTNTCAGCTTTTAGTGAAATAGAAGATTTAATTTTTCTTTTTANATAATAATCTGGAATATCATTTTTATTAGGTGTNAAAATCTCAATTTTCGGTCCAGATATAAATGCAACATTATCTTTATAAGCTGAAATTAAATTATTAGGGTTTGCTTTAGATGTTGATTTNATCATNCTGAATAGACTTATGTTTTTTTCAATTCCATCAATTNCAAATTGTCCATTAAATATTTTATGTCTACAATGTTCTGAGTTCACTTGAGAAAAACCAAANACTTCACTATCTGTAAGTTGTCTTTCTAACCTTTTACTCACNCCNTCTAAATATAATATCTCATCATCACTTAGAGCAAGACCTTGTTCATTATTATANNTTTTTATGTTATNAATGTATNTAACTGGTTCNGAAANCTTTGTTATATGAAANATATTTTGATCAGGATTTTGATATTCTGTTTNTGTCATCTNGTCATGATCAGATTNTGTTTTNATCAAGCATTCAATTCTANTTATAGAATTAATTCCAATATTTTTAGTTATTTCAACAGCATTAGTACTCCATGGTGTAGTCATCTCCCTGATTGGTCCAATATAAGTGCCTTTTAATTTATTGATGTTAAGATATTCAGATCCGCTAAATAACCACGTTAGTTTATTTATGTCTTTTTTTGAGAATTCATCTATATGTTCAACAACAAAGTAATTATCAGATGATTTTTTAAAGAATGATATCATTATAATTTATAAGGAACAAAAATAATTTTTTTTATAACATAATTGCATCTCAAATAAAAAAATGAGAAATAATAAAACAAAATATTATAAGTTTGCGTTGGAAACCGTAAAGAATATAATAGTTTCCTTAGTTTATTATGAATATAAAGTTAAATATTGTTGAAAAGGCGAACACACTATTTAGAACCTACGGGTTTAGAGGTGTTACGGTAGATGATATATGTAAAGAATGTGGTATTTCTAAAAAAACAATTTATAATTATTATTCAGATAAGCAATCGTTAGCTAACGAAACAATAAAATATCACTACAATAATTTACATAAAGAAATTAAGGCAATAATTGATTTATCAGATAATTCTATTGAAACTTTTTTTAAGATATCTTCTCACTTTAGAGAAACCCTAAATGACACTACTCCGTTATTTGTTCATGACTTAAAAAAATTTCATCCTGATCTATACAATAATCATCAAGATTATAAAGAGAATTTATTTGAGAAATCTCTTCAGAAAGTCTTGATAAAGGGAAAGAATGAAGGTTTTATTAGAGATGATATTAACGATACAATTGTATCCAAATTGAGAATAGAAATGATTGAGATTGGTTTTAATCAAGATGTTTTCCCTCTAAAAAAATATAATTATAGAGATATTCAGCTTATTTCATTTGATCTTTTTTTAAGAGGTATAGTAACTACAGATGGACTCAATGTTTATGAAAAAATTTTAAAAAAAATTAATTGATGAAAAATATATTTTTTGTACTCCTTTTAGTTTTAAATATTAATTCTTTAAAGTCTCAAACTCTAAAGTTAACTTTAGAAGAATCTATAAATTTTGCAATTGAAAATAATGAAAATTTAAAAAACTCATACCTTGAGGAAAAAATTTCAAAAGCTATAACTAAAGAATACTTGTCTATAGGTCTTCCTCAAATTAATTTTGATGGTGGAGTTAAGTATAACCATGAGGTTCAGAAGAGTTTAATTGATATAAGTAGATTTATGCCAGGTGTACCTGAGGGTACTGAACAGGAAGTCCAATTTGGACAAACTTATGATGGTAGAATGGATCTTTTTTTAAATCAAATGATTTTTAACGGATCTTATTTTGTAGGACTTTCAGCAGCTAAAGAGTTAGTGAATCTTTCTGAGAAACTGACTAAAAGAGACATAATTGATATAAATGAATCAGTGCAAAAAGCCTTTTATACTGTACTAAATACAAAAAAAAGAATTGAATTAGTTGATATTAATATCTCAAGACTAAGTACTTTACTTAATCAGACTCAAAAACTTTTTGAAAATGGATTTGTAGAAAAATTAGATGTTGATAGAATTAGAGTTTCATATAATAATTTAAAGAGTGAAAAAATAAAGGCCGATAGACTCTATCAATTAAGTAAAGAAGTTTTTAATTTTCAAATAGGTGTACCTGTAGGCACTGATATACAATTAGTTGGAGAACTGACAGAAGATCTTGTAAGTTCCTTTAATTATAGTCTTAAAGATTTTGATTATTCAAAAAGGATAGAATACTCAATTTTGCAAACTGATAAGAATTTAAAATTTTATGATTTAAAAAATAATAGAAGTCAATACCTACCACAAGTGTATGCTAACTATAACTATGGGTATAATACTTCCTCTTCAGACTATAATGTATTTTTTGATTCTAACAGATGGAAAAGTTTTGGAACATTAGGTTTCAAGGTTATAGTTCCAATATTTGATGGGTTTTTAAAGAGAAGTAAAATAAATCAATCAAAATATAAAATTGAACAAGTTGAAAATCAGATATTATTTTTAGAAAGGTCTATAAATCTTCAAGTCAATCAATCAATTCTAAGTTATGAGAACACTAAAGAAACTATATTAGTTTCTAAACAAAATTTAGATTTAGCTGAAGATGTTTACAAAGCAACCGAATTAAAATTTAAAGAAGGTGTAGGTTCAAACTTAGAGTTAATAGACTCAAATAATTCGTTAAAAATAGCTCAGAATCAGTATTATAATTCATTATACGAATCAGTAATTGCTTCAATAGAAATTAAAAAAACATTAGGAACTCTTTTAAATAAATAAATATGAAAAAAATATTATCTGTATTGACTATCCTATTATTTTCCTGTGATTCAGGAGATTTAGATAGTAAGAAGAAAAAATTAGATAACCTAAAAAATTCTTTAGTGGAGACCTATTCTGAAATAGACAAACTAGAGAAAGAAATTAGTGAATTAGATTCGTCTTACAATTCTAAGAATTATGAGTTAGTTTCCACCTCCTCTCTAAATAGAGGATTATTTATTTCAAAAATTGAATTAAGAGGTAATATTCAGTCAAATAAAAATGTTTTGATAGTATCTGAGTCTATTGGAAAATTTAAAAATATTTTTGTTGAAGAAGGTCAGTATGTAGAAAAAGGAACTGTTTTGGCAAGTATAGATTCTGAAATAATCCAGAATAATTTAAGAGAAATCAAATCAAACCTTGATCTTTTAAAAACAATTTATGAAAGACAATCTAATTTATGGGAAAATGAAATAGGNTCAGAATTAGANTTNTTAAGGGCAAAATCAAANTANGAATCAATAAAAAATAGATATAGTGCNCTTAAAATNCAATTATCTAAATTTNATATTNTTGCACCTTTTTCAGGAGTAGTTGATAATATTAATGCAAAAGTTGGTGAGATGTCTTCTCCNGGAATNCCATCCTTTAGAATGTATAATGATAGTGANTCATATNTTAGTGTNGATGTTTCTGAAAACTTTANTAATTCATTTAANNCTGGAGATTCTGTTCAGNTAATTAATNCCGNTGGAGAANTTTATANATCTAAANTTATATCTGTCTCNCAAGTTATTAANTCAATGAATAGAACTTTTAANATTGGANTTGAAATACCNATAGAATTGGAAGAAAATGTTAAGCCTAACCAAATCTTNAANGTTCTTCTTATTGANTATACTAATAATGATGCTATATCNGTACCATCNAAAATAATATTTAATGATGATAGAGGAAGNTATGTTTTTGTTGTAGTAGATTTTGATGGAGAAAAGATNGCAAGAAAGANNCCAGTTCTNGTTGGGAGATCCTATGAATATCAAACTGAAATTCTCAGNGGTCTAATTGGNGATGAAATTATTATAGATAAAGGTGCNTTAGAGGTAATGGATGGNACATATATTAAGACAAAATAAGATTATATGAAGAAATCAANAGAAGATAAAGTTATAAATCAGTTTGGTCTTTCCAACTTTTCNNTAAGAAATAGAATAACAGTTGTACTAATTCTTTTCATGCTAGTTGTATTGGGGGTTAGTGCTTATAATAATTTACCTAAAGAAAGCTATCCTGAAGTAGAACAATCTACAGTTTTAGTAGGAACTCCATATCCAGGAAATTCTCCCTCAGATATTGAAAATCTAATTACAAGACCTATCGAAAAAGAAATAAACACAATTTCTGAAGTTAAAGAAATTAGGTCTACTTCTATCCAGGGTTATTCAACTATAGTTGCTGAATTTGATTCCGGGACAGACATTGAATATGCAAAATCAAAAGTTAAAGATGCAGTTGAAAAAGCTCAAGTTAATTTACCTCAAGATTTACCAAGAGAGTCTGATATTTATGAGATAAGTTTTTCAGATTTCCCTGTAATGAGTGTTACACTTTCAGGTTCTTATTCTATTGAAACTCTTGAAACTTATGGTGAGATTTTAAAAGATGAGTTAGAAATAATTAATGATATTTCTAAAGTTGAGATTGGTGGGGTAGAAGAAAAAGAAGTAGCAATAAAAGTTAATCCATTTGAATTAGAGGCCAGAAGCTTATCTTTTACTGATATAGAGAACGCTATTAAATATGAAAATATTTCTGTTTCAGGAGGTAATCTGCTTGAGAAAGATATGCGTAGGTCTGTTCGGCTTATAGGTGAATTTAAGTCAATAGATGATATTAAAAATATTATAATATCTAATAAAAATAACAAAATTGTTTTTCTTAAAGACGTAGCAAATGTTGATTTTGGATACAAAGAAATAGAAAGCTATACAAGACTATCTGGTAAACCTGTTATTTCTGTAGATATATCGAAGAGGTCTGGAACCAATTTACTTTTGTTGAATGACAAGGTTAATCTTGCAATTGATAACATAAAAAATCAGATACCAAATGATATAAATATAATTATTGTAAACAATCAATCTCAAAATACTAAAGAACAAGTTAGTACACTTGAGAATAGTATATTTAGTGGAGTAATTTTAGTTGTTTTAGTATTAATGTTTTTTTTAGGTGTTAGGAATGCACTTTTTGTAGGATTATCTATTCCTCTTTCAATGTGTATATCATTTATAATTTTACAATTATTTGGAATTACAGTAAATATGATGATATTATTTTCTCTTGTAATCTCATTAGGTCTTTTAGTTGACAATGGAATTGTTGTAACAGAAAATATTTATAGATTTTTAGAAAAAGGTTATTCAAGGATAGAGGCAACAAAATTAGGGATTGGAGAAATAGCATATCCTATTATTACTTCAACAGCAACTACATTAGCTGTTTTTGTTCCTTTAGCTTTCTGGCCTGGTCTGACTGGAAAATTCATGAGTTTTCTTCCAATTGGAATTATTGTGACCCTTTTATCATCATTATTTGTTGCATTAGTAATAAACCCTGTTATGATTTCATATTTGATGAGAATTGAAGATAACAGAGGAAAGGATTTTCGTAAGTATATTCAAAATTCGATAGTATTAGTAGTATTAGGTATTCTATTTATAGTATTTAAATTATTTTGGGTAGGAAATGTTTTAATTTTTATTTCACTTTTTATATTATCTAATTATTTCATTTTTGTTCCTCTATCAAAGACATTCAGAGAAAAATATTTAAAGGCTTTAGAAAATAAATATAGTAAGTTTCTCAATTTTTTACTTTTAGGAAGAAAGCCTTATTATGTTATTATTTTCTCTGTTTTTCTACTTTTTGGTACATTTCAATTATTACAATTATATCCTCCAAAAGTCTTATTTTTTCCTGAAAATAGACCTAACTATATAAACGTGTTTATAGAACTTCCTGTTGGAACTGATGTAGATGAAACTAATAGATTCACTAAGGTAATAGAAGAAGAAGTAAATAAATCAGTATCAAGTTATAAAAGCATAATTGAAAGTATTGTTACTTATGTAGGAAAGAGAACTTTAAATGTTAATGATCCTGCTGTATTATCAATGAGAGATACACCCAATAGAGCAAGAATTAATATTAACTTCTATGAATTTGAAAAAAGAAATGGCATTAATACTACTGATATTCTTGAAAAATTAAGAGATGATATTGACCAATATCCTGGTGTAAGTATAACTTTTGGTAAGGATAGAAAAGGACCCCCAGTTGGAGGAGAAATAAGTATAGAAATATCTGGACCTGAATTCGAAGAGTTAATTTCTCAGGTAGAAAATATAAGAAGGTATATAAATGAATCAAATATACCTGGAATTGAAAAATTAGGTCTTGATCTTTCAACAAGAAAACCAGAACTTTTAATTGATTTTGATAGAGATAGACTTAGAAGATATGGATTATCCACAGGAATGTTAGCTAATGAACTTAGGACTTCTCTATTTGGTAAAGAAATTTCTAAATATAAAATAGGAGAAGATGATTATAAGATACAGTTAAGGTTAGATGATGAGTACAGGTACGATGTAAATGCCTTGCTAAATAAAAACATCACATTTAGAAATCAGTCTGATGGAAGAACCTACCAAGTCCCAATAAGCTCATTTGCTTCAATGAAAATGTCTAATACATTTAGCTCAGTTAAAAGAAAGGATCTAGATAAAGTAATAACAATTTCCTCTAATGTCATCTCAGGGTATAATCCTACAGAGGTAAATTCTAAAATTGATATGGTTCTCAGAAATTTTCCGTTACCTAGTGGATATTCTTATAAGTTTGGTGGTGAACAGCAAGAGCAGGAAGAAGAAATGGCATTCCTTTCTAATGCATTTATGATTGCACTCTTTTTAGTTTTTATAATTATAGTTGCTCAGTTTAATAAAATTATAACACCTCTTATTATTATGTCTTCAATAATCCTTAGTACCATAGGGGTTTTTCTAGGTCTTCTAATTTTTAATATGGACTTTGTGGTTGTTATGACTATGATCGGTGTTATTTCACTTATAGGTATTGTTGTCAATAATGCAATAGTGCTTATAGATTTTATTGAGTTAAACAGAAAAAGAAAAATGATTGGAAAAAAAGTTCAATTATCTATTGAGGAAGTTATGGAATGTATCACTGAAGCAGGAAGAACAAGGTTGAGACCTGTTATTCTTACTGCTCTAACAACAATTTTAGGNTTAATGCCACTTGCAATTGGTATGAACTTTGATTTTGTAAGTTTCTTTAAATTCTATGAAATTAATTTTTATTTAGGTGGAGACAATATGGTATTTTTTGGCCCTATAGCTTGGGCAATTATATTTGGTTTGTCATTTGCAACATTCCTTACTTTGTTAGTGATACCATCTATGTATTTAATACAAGTTAAATTAAATAGGTATCTAGGCTTATCATAATGGAAAGANNTATTTTTTTNTTTTTCTTTACTATTATATCAGTCCTTCTTGACTTATATTTTTATCAAATAATAAAGAAATATAGGTCAATAAATTGGACAAAACCTCTTTTTTATTTNTANTGGTNATTTNCNTTANTNACNATNACCAATTTNNTTNTNTATNCNTTNAGTNTNGATNTAGGNTTTTANNTAAANGCAATNATATTNAATATGNTNATNGGTAANTTCATNTCAAAATTAGTTGCTCTTCCTTTTCTAATTATAGATGATTTAAGAAGGATGATAATCTATTTNTTCAGAAAAAGAACAGAAAGCTCTAATAACAAAATTTCAAGATCAAAATTCTTAAGTATATCTGCATCTCTAGCTTATGGCTTACCTATAACCTCTCTTACTTATGGTATTTTATCAAATAATGTATATGATTATAGAGTAAAGAGAAGACAAGTTTCATTTAAAAATCTTCCTAGTGCATTTAATGGCATTAAAATATGTCATATCTCAGATATTCATGTTGGTAGCTTAAAGAATAAGGTGGCTGTTAAAGGTGGTTTGGATATGATCTTAAATGAAAAACCAGATGCTATTTTTTTTACTGGTGATTTAGTTAATGATAGGGCAGATGAATTAAAAGGGTGGGGTGATGATCTCTCAAAACTAAAGGCTCCCTTAGGTGTTCATAGCGTTTTAGGAAATCATGACTATGGAGAATATGCATCATGGAGAAATGAAAGTGAAAAAAATAAAAATTTTAATGATTTAATTAAAGGTCAAAAAGAATTTGGTTGGAATTTACTTAGGAATCAAAATGATTTTATAGAAGTTGATGGTCAAAAGTTGAATATTATAGGTGTTGAAAATTGGGCCTCATCAAGATTTCAACAATATGGAGATTTAAAAACAGCTTATGAAGGATTAGATGAGGAAGGGTTTAAACTCTTGATGACTCATAATCCTTCTCACTGGAATGCTCAGGTAACAAATAATTTTAAAGATATAGATCTAACACTTTCTGGCCATACACACGGTCTTCAGTATGGAATTGATATAGGAAAATTTAGAATGAGCCCAGTAAGATTAGCTTATAAACAATGGGCAGATTTATATTCTAATGATCAACAATTTATATATGTTAATAGAGGATTTGGATTTATGGGTTATCCAGGAAGAGTTGGTATTTTACCTGAAATAACAATTTTAGAATTAAATAGAGCTTAAGATTTCCAAGTTGAAGATTTAACGTCAACATTAACATCACTATCAGGAGTAATTTTTAATGACTTATAGTTCGTATTATTTATAAGGTTGTATTCTCTATGACTATGATCACAAATAGGAAGGGTTTCACTCAGACCGCATGTACAAAAACTATATTTCATATTTTTTGATAATTTCATATTTTTCTTTGTTTAATTGACCAGGTAAAGTGAAANTCTGAAACAATAGTTCCATCTTCNANAGTNCCNGTAGNTTTNGCTTCAATNTCNANACCNTCTTTTGTTTTTNATGCTTTNTCTACAGCANTAAATATTTTATCTCCATCNTTACANGTAAATGTNGTNGTNCCAGTTGCNTTCTTAAAGTATTGAGATCTCATTTTNGTAACAATATATGCAAANGAAGGTTTATNGCCTTCTACTGCTANAGCAACCATAGACGCGGANGANAATTCTGCTCCCATACATTGAACAGCAAAATATATTGATTTNAATGGATTTTTNTTTTGCCANCTATAAAAAAANNTAAATGGNANTTTTGAAATNGCTTTNTTNGTATCTAAATGNTTTANTNTCATNCCAGAAAACCAACCCATNGGGACATTAAATAAAAAAAATAATGAGAACGAAAATGGATTTAAAAAACTATTTCTAAGACGTTCTTGATATTTTGAGAGNTTTTTTTNCATTNNATTTAATTNATTNAAANATTTAATTNAATAAAGATTNCTAAATTTANATTATGATAAAAGAGTATTTAGAAAGAAAATGGNTATNGGTTGATAAAAATNCTAGANTAGNNTCTTGGTTNGGTTGGATTAAAGGATTGGTAACAGGTCTATTTATATNTCACTTTCTGAGTNCCTATTTTAATTAAAAANAATANTATGAAAAATTTTTACTATTTATTTGTTGCATTACTAATCTTTTCATGTTCAGATAGTGATGAAGCTGAACCAGATTCTGTAAAAAAATATTTAACATCAAATATTTTTAAAGAAAGTGGNTCTTATNCGATTTTTANTAATAATACNGTTTTAAACTTNANNAATACTGACTTTATTGATTTTAAAATNACTACAAGTCAATTTAATGTTAATTATTCTTNTCATGATTTNCTTGATCCAAATAATGCAAATTGTTATGAAGATAAATCAATGGNTGGTGGTTATACTATTNTNGTAGATAATGAAAATGCATTTACAGTTCAATTTAATTCTCCTANTAGAAAGTATGAATATTCTTATGGTTCAAGTGGAAGTATTAAGTGGAAAATAACAGGATCATCCGGTTTCGGAGGTACATGGACATCAGATTCAGTACTTGAATTATCTAATCAAGAAGAGTTNGATACNTTTAAGCTTAGAGCNCCTAACAAGTGTTGAAATTAGCTGATTTTATTATTTTTTAGTAACTAAAATTTTAAATGATATTTTCATGTAAATATAAAATAAGGNAGAAAATAACATGAAATAAAAAATCCAGTTACTATTTATAATTTTTAATCCTAAATTATAGTTTTCAATACAATTAATAAGAAAAAAAATTAATGAGATTCCTAAAAGCCCATTCTTAATATTAACTAATGANTTTTTGAGATTAAACTTACTTATTGGTTTANTCCAATTTTTAAATGATGGTAATATTCTTGGTGTATTTGATAAATAAGTTTTGTATTCTTCTTTAAACTTTTGAAGTAAAAAGTTTTCTTCCACTAAAATTATCTTATGATATAAAATTANAAAAAGAGATGTTATGATTATAGTTAGAAACGTATTAGATAATAAGAGAATAATACCTAACCAATTNAAGTAATTTGCNAGATATAGGGGGTTTCTTAAAANAGAATATATGCCTGAAGTATTAAGNTTTTCTGCAATTTGTTTTCTTGTATTTTTACCTGAAGTTTTATGATATGCAAATCCTACTGCNAAAATTCTGATTAATAAACCTGATAAAGAAATACAAAGACAAATTATATATTGGTTATTAGATATTGGATTATAATTATAAAAATAATATAAAATACATCCTAAAATTATAGGTACNGGTAATATACCTCTATATTTAAATAGAAAATTACCCTGCTTTAGTTGACTGTCAGTTATCATTTTATTACCAGAATATGGCATAAAGCATTGCTGTAATAATTAACACAGCAAAAGCNGGAATATTAAATGATGGTTTTGTCTCAAATAATTTTCCAGATAATTTTATAGCTTTTGGGNCATCTTCATTTCCNTCAAGATAACTTATAACATAAATAATAAACATAGTAACTAAGAATGTTATTCCCATTTGATGAAGGAAAGGNATTTCCCCAATAAATAANCCTTGAGCAAAGCTAGGAATTAATTCAATCCATCCTTTTGGAACAATTTTAAAGTACATTGCTACTGGTATAGAAAGTAGTATTCCCCATATTGCTGCATTATTTGTAGCTTTTTTATAAAATAGTCCCATTATAAATACTGCTAGAATACCAGGACTAACAACTCCAGTATATTCTTGAATAGCTTGAAATACTTGACCTAAATTACCAAACATTGGAGCTATAAGCATAGCAATAAAAAGTGATACTATGACAACTATTCTTCCTACTTTAACTAATTCAGAATCTTTAGCTTTATTATTAATTAATTCTTTATAAATATCCATTGTGAAAATAGTTGAGGTCGAGTTCAGCATTGACGCTAGAGATGATACAATTGCTGCAGCAAGAGCAGCTAGAATTAAACCTTTTATACCNACTGGTATATAATTTTTAATTAACCAAGGTGCTGCATTATCATTTAAAATTTTTCCATCTGAAGAGGTGAATCCTTCAGGAAGAACTTTCATTAATTCNCCAGTGGCAGGGTCAAGATTTATTACATAAGCTATTATTCCTGGTAATACTACAAAGATTGGNATTATTAATTTTAAAAATGCTGCAAATGCTATTCCTTTTTGNGCTTCTCNTAAACTTTTAGCAGCAAATGTTCTTTGAATTATATATTGATTAAAACCCCAGTAGTAAGTGTTGGCTATCCACATNCCTCCAATAAGTACTGCTATACCTGGTAGGTCAAAATAAGCATCTCTTCCATCGGGGGTAATAATTTCTCCTTTTGACAATATCATAGAAAACCTTTCAGGGACAGCATTATATACATATGATAAACCATCAATTATTCCACCGCTTGGTGTCACATAAGATAATGCAATACCTGTCATTAACATCCCTCCAAATATTAGAATTACAACTTGAACTACATCAGTCCAAGCAACAGCTGATANGCCTCCCCATACAGAATATGTTAAAGCAAATAATCCTAANCCAATAATACTNGTNGTTATCANGCTGCCATCTCCTGATCCAAAAATAGTATCCATNGCTTTACCNCCTAGNTACATAACAGANGTTAGNTTAACAAAAACAAATAAACTAATCCAAAATATTGCAAGTATAGTCTTTAGGTTATTACTGTATCTTTTTTTAACAAACTCAGGTATTGTATATATTTTTTTCTCAATGTATATAGGGAGGAAAAACTTACCTACAACTAGTAGAGTAATAGCCGCCATCCACTCATAAGTTGCAATTGCTAAACCTAATGCAAATCCAGAGCCAGACATTCCGATGAACTGTTCTGCTGAAATATTTGCAGCTATTAAGGATGCACCAATAGTCCACCATGGTAATGATTTACCAGCTAAAAAATAATCTTCTGCACTTTTTCCAGATCCACTTTTATCTCTTGAAACATATAAGCCAATAGATAGTATAACTATACAATAACTTATAAATACAATTATGTCAATATTTTCCATTAGTTTAGTTTAGTTTATTTAAGATAATACTTAATATTTATTTGAACTAGACTAACCAATTAAATTTATATCATATGCTTATCAGATCAATTATAATTTTATTTTTATCATTTTCACCTCTTTTATCATTTACAAATGTGAATGATGATATTCTTAAGTCTCAACTTGAAAAATTAATCTTACCCGATGGTTTTAAGATTGAGTTATATGCATCAGACGTTGAAAATGCCAGGTCAATGGCAATAAGTCCATCAGGAACAATATTTGTAGGAAATAGGAGATCTGATAATGTATTTGCCTTAAAAGATACTGATGGTGATAATGTAGTTGATAAAAAATATTTAATTACTGACAAACTAAAAAATATGCCAAATGGTGTAGCATACCATAAAGGTGATTTATATGTTGCTGAAGTAAATAAAATTTGGGTATTTAGAGATATTGAAAATAATTTGGATTACATAGATAAATTTGGTGACTACCCTAATGAGCCTGAGCTAATATCCGATGATTATCCATCTGATAGACACCATGGTTGGAAGTATATATCATTTGGGCCTGATGGTAAACTATATGTTCCTGTAGGTGCTCCATGTAATATATGTGAGAGTAATGATGAAGTATATGCCTCAATTACTAGAATGAATCCGGATGGTTCTAATAAAGAGGTTTATGTAAGTGGTGTAAGAAATACAGTTGGATTCACATGGCATCCAGAAACTGGAGAGATGTGGTTCACTGATAATGGTAGAGATATGTTAGGAGATAATTATCCCCCATGTGAGCTTAATAAAGTTCAAGAAGCTAATCAACATTTTGGCTACCCTTATTGCCATGGTAATGATATTTCCGATCCAGAGTTTGGAAGTAAATTTGCTTGTGATGAGTTTATAAAGCCTGTTCAAAACCTTGGGCCTCATGTAGCGCCTCTTGGATTAAAATTTTATGAAGGAAGTATGTTTCCAGATGAATATAATGGAGATATATTCATAGCTGAACATGGATCTTGGAATAGATCTAGGAAAATTGGATATAGAATTACTAGAGTAAAAATTGAAAATAATAGATCAGTTGGATATGAACCCTTTATTTATGGTTGGTTAAATGAAAAGGAACAAGAAGCTTGGGGTAGACCAGTTGATGTTATTATTCTTAAGGATGGGTCTATGTTAATTTCAGATGATTATGCAAATGCTATTTATCGTGTTTATTATGATGGGTAGTTAAATNATATTAACTTCTTCTTCTAATATTATACCAAACTTTTTTTCTACGCTCTTTGATATTTCTTCAGATAGTTTTTTTATTTTATTTCCAGATTCTTCACCATAATTTACTAATACAAGAGCATGTTTTTTATATACACCTATCTTATCTAAAACTTTACCTTTCCATCCACATTTTTCTATTAACCACGCAGCAGATAATTTAATGTTATTTTCTCCTATCTTATGACCAGAAATATCATCATATTCTNATTTNATACTGTCAAATAAGCTNAGTTTAATTATTGGATTTTTAAAGAAACTACCCGCATTACCNAGNTTNTCNGGNTTAGGAAGTTTAGANTTTCTTATTTCAATTACTTTNTNTCTTAANNATTTTAAAGAGATTTTATCNNGATTTAAATTATTTANATCTTTATAAGTTAGAATATAATTTGGTTTTTTATTTAAAATAAATTCNACATGNGTTATAAAAAATTTATTTTTTTTCTNTTTCTTAAATATGCTATTTCTNTATTCAAANCNACACAATTCTCTNCTGTANATTTTCTCTTNTTTTTCTTCTAAATCATAACCNTGNACATTATCTATAAAATCTTTAATTTCAACNCCATAAGCTCCTATATTTTGAATTGGAGCTGCTCCTACAGAACCAGGNATTAAAGATAANTTTTCAATTCCATANTAATTATTATCAACACAGTATGAAACAAATTTATCCCAGTNCTCTCCAGAACCCACTCTTATTTTAANAAAATNTTTANCNTCATCTANTTTATTTATNCCCAATATTTTATTTAATAAAACAATCCCATNNAAATCTTTTGTGAATAAAATATTTGANCCACCACCAACTATTATTNTTTTTTCATTTANTANATCTTTATTATNTANAATAANGGNAANATCNTCTTTTCTTTTTATTTNAATTANNTACTTNGATTTATGTTTGACCCCAAAAGAGTTGAGTTTATATAAAGAAGAATTCTTTAAAATATTCATTTAGGCAATATTTGTAAATACATACTGGACATCTTCATCATCTTCCATCTTATCTAACATTTTTTCGATTTCAAGAAGTTGATTTTCATCAAAATTAACTGGATTATTAGGGATTCTCTTTAATAGTGATTTTGATGGTTTAATTTCAAGCTCATTTAAGCCCTTATTGATTTTACCATATGAAGTATAGTTTCCATAAATTATAATTTCATCTTTACTTATCTCTATTTCTTCTAGACCATAGTCTATCAAAAAAAGCTCAAGTTCATCCGGATCTTGGTTTAAATTATCAATGTAAAAAACAGCTTTTCTTTCAAACATAAACTCAAGTGATCCTGGTGAGACTAGATTTCCTTCTGATTTATTAAAGTATGATTTTATATTTGCAGTTGTTCTTGTAATATTATCTGTTGCTATTTCAACTATTACTAGAACTCCGTGTGGTCCTTTTCCCTCAAAAGTTTGTTCGATAAAATCTTTTAATTCTTTATCAGAAGCTCTTTTAATTGCTGAATCAATATTATCCTTTGGCATATTTTCAGCCTTCGCATTTTGAATAGCAGCTCTTAATTTAAAATTCATTTCAGGATCAGTTCCACCTTCCTTTGCAGCAACTGTTATTGCCTTTGATAATTTAGGGAAAAGTTTTGACATTTTATCCCATCTTTTTTCTTTAGAGGCTCGTCTATATTCAAATGCTCTTCCCATAGTATTATTGTATATAGATTAATTATTGTTCTTAATAACTAAATTACAAAATATTGAATTAATTAGTCTATTATAAAACCTAAGTTTAGTTTTGCAAATGGAAGAAAAAATATTAATTCTTGATTTTGGTTCTCAGTATACTCAACTGATTGCTAGAAGAATTAGAGAATTGAATATTTATTGTGAAATATTTCCTTATAATAAGAAACCTAAAATCAAAACAAATTATTTAGGTGTTATATTATCTGGAAGTCCTTTTTCCGTTCATGATGAAAATGCACCTTTTATTGATTTTTCTAGTTTAGAAGGTATTCCTGTTCTAGGTATATGTTACGGAGCTCAGTTAATTGCAAAAAATAATAATTGTAAAGTTACAAAGTCAAAAACAAGAGAATACGGTAGAGCTAAATTAGAATTTGTAAATAAAGAAGATATTTTGATGTCTGGAGTAAAAGAAAATTCTGATGTTTGGATGAGCCATGGTGACTCAATAACTGATATTCCTCAATCTTTTCAAGTAATTGCAAGTACAAAAGATGTTGAAATAACATCATATTATATAAGAGATAAAAATTATTATGGTTTACAGTTTCATCCAGAAGTAACACATACTGATTTTGGCAAAGTGATTTTAGAAAATTTTGCTGTTAAAATATGTGGTTGTTCGCAGTCATGGACTCCTAATAAATTTGTTGAGTTTACAATAGAATCTATTAAAAGAACTGTAAAGGATGATAAGGTTGTTCTGGGCCTATCAGGAGGAGTTGACTCTAGTGTTGCAGCTATTTTAATTCATAAAGCAATAGGTGATAATCTCTATTGTGTTTTTGTAGATAATGGTCTACTTAGAAAAAATGAATTTGATAATGTCTTATCTTCTTATAAGAATTTAGGTTTAAATGTTAAAGGTGTAGATTCTAAAAATTTATTTTATGAAGGATTAAAAGGNAAATCAGATCCTGAAGATAAGAGGAAATCAATTGGAAATGATTTCATTAAAGTTTTTGAAGAAGAGGCAAATAAAATCGGAGATATTAAGTGGCTTGCTCAGGGAACTATATACCCTGATGTTATTGAGTCTGTCTCTGTTAAAGGTCCTTCTGCCACAATAAAATCTCATCATAATGTAGGAGGATTGCCTGAAAAAATGAATCTTAAGATAATAGAACCTTTAAATTTACTTTTCAAAGATGAGGTAAGAAGAGTTGGTAAATCTATGAATATGCCTGAGGCAATTTTAAATAGACATCCTTTCCCTGGACCTGGTTTAGGTATAAGAATTCTTGGTGAGGTAACAAAAGAAAAAGTTGATTTACTTCAACAAGCAGATGATATTTTTATATCTTCTTTAGTTGAAAGAAATTTATATGATGATGTTTGGCAAGCTGCAACAATTCTACTCCCTGTTAAATCTGTTGGTGTAATGGGAGATGAGAGAACCTATGAGTTCACAGTAGTTTTAAGAGCAGTAACAAGTCTAGATGGAATGACAGCAGATTGGTCTAGACTGCCAGATAATTTTTTAGCTGATGTCTCTAATGAAATAATAAATAAGGTTAGAGGAATTAATAGGGTAGTTTATGATATTTCTTCAAAACCACCTGCTACAATTGAATGGGAGTGATATGAAGTTAAAGTTATTATTTATAATGATTGTTTTTTCTTTTCCACTCTTAGGTCAATCAGATTATACCAAATTTGTTCAGCTCAAAAAGTTATTTATAGAGGAAAAATTTTCTGATTTGATAAAGTCAGAAATTGATATAAAAAAAAATAGTGAGTTTTACCCTTATCTATTATTTTATAATTCGGTTGCTGAATTCAAATTGAAATCAAAAGATAAAGCANTAGATAATTTCAAAAATATTATTAAAGTTTATCCAAAGTGGTCACAGAAAAATGAAGTTTATTACTGGCTTGTAAAGATTAACTCAGAATCTAATAATTTAGATGAGGCATTAATCTATTTTTCTATGATATCAAATCCTTCAATTTCAGATGGATTATACTCAATAATTGACCCTTTAATTGAAGATATTAATTCATTTAATAGATTATCAGAAATTTATAAATTATATCCACAAAATAAGTCTATTGCCAAATATTATGGTAGGTCTCTTCTAAGAGAATATTTAACTGAAGATGTAATTAATGAGATAAATAAGATTTTAGAGATTGTTGAAAAAGAAGATCTTTTTGTAAGCGATAATAAAAAATTCAGAGTTGCTGTTCTTCTTCCTTTTATGTTTGATGGATTAGAGAATACTTATTTTATTCAAAATAATGATTTCGTTATGGATTTATATTCAGGAATAATTCATGGTATAAAGAAATATGATTCATTAAGTTCTATGATAGATATTATAACATTTGATACNAGAAGAGATCCAAATAGAATNAAAANNCTTATTGATAATGGNAGTTTTGATAATATAGATNTANTTATTGGNCCANTATACAATAAACCTATAAGTCTAATAAAACAATTNTGTCTAGAGAAAAAGATACTAATGATAAATCCTNTATCNTCAAATAATGAGATAATAGANGATAATAATTATAGTTTNTTATTTAAACCTTCTATTAAAACTATTGCTNATAAAGTTGCNGAATNTTCAATTANTAATTTTNTNGAAAANAAGAATGCNATNATNTTTTATGAGAAAAATTANCAAGACTCANTAATNGCNGAAATTTATAATAATAAATTAGANTCTAATGGATTNAATATCATTTATAAAAAATCTGTTNGNCTNGAAGATTCTCGTCTTATTTTAGACTCNTTGGCAAGTACNTATGAGTATATATTAANTGATTCTNTATTTGATACATTAAAAAATGTTTCNGATNTTTTAATTAAGGAGGGAAGAGGTATAGAAGATTTNGATACATCATANATGTATACGNAGAAGTTNTTTATAGAAAATGATAGTATTGGTCATGTTTTTGTTTCTTCAAAAAATTCACTNTTTGCNTCTAATANNATTAGTGCAATAGANATTAGAGANGATACTATNCCTATTTTAGGNTTTTCAGATTGGTTAANTTTTAATGTAATTTCTGTAAATCAGTTTGAGNAGTTAGANATNTCATTNATTGATATTAATTTTTTTNATGAGGANACAGAAACTTANAANAANCTTAATAANTATTTTCANAAAAATTATAGAAGAAANATTTCTGAAAANTTTTTNATAGGTTTTGAACTAATGAATATTATAACAAAAATAACTAGNANCTANGGTAAATATTTTCAATTTGGATTNAGAAATGANAGCAAAATTGAATCAGATATTTCAACTTATTCATATTACCTANATAATAATGATAATCAGAAAGTTCCAATAGTAAAAGTTGAAAATTTTGAAATTAAATCTNTTTCTAATCAATTTTNAATTCCATNCTCATCTGNAAAGGATCATAAAAATCATTTTTGACNATANTCTNAATTAGCCAATTATCTTTTATAAATGGATCTAAAANNGTTTTGGTTTGNTGAAGAGAAGAAATTATTTTTTCAATTTCTGTTTTTTGTTTTGGATACTCNATTATTTGATAATCTTCTATNTCTNCNAGTTTAGCTGCTAATTCAATAGCATCATTNAACTCACCAACAATATCTATAAGATCTAACTCTNTACCNTCNTCACCATANTAAACTCTTCCTCTNGCAAGTTTATCAACCTNATCTTTACTCATTGATCTTCCATCNGCNACTATTGATAAAAAGTCAGTATAAATTTGATTAACNCCTCTTTGAACTAANNTTTTTTCATCNTCTTCTAATGGTCTAAATGGATCAATTTCTCCAATATTNTTATTTGTTCTTATNTGNTCTGTTGTTATTTTAAGTTTATCATTTAAAAGACCNGACATTTCAGGAAATATTCCAAAAACACCAATAGATCCNACAATAGAACCTCTTGAAGCTATTAANGTATCAGCTGGCATAGAAATATAGTATCCACCTGAGGCNCATACATCTGACATNTANGCTANTAAAGGTTTTTNNTCNTTNAATAATTCAAGTTCTCTAGCAATCAAATCAGAAGCAAATGCACTACCTCCTCCAGAATTAACATAAAGAATTACAGATTTTATGTTTTTATTTTTCTTAATTTTTTTAATTTCTTTTATAATTGATTCTGAATAGATACCGTCATCTCCAGTTCCAGGCAAAATACTACCTATAGCGTATAATACCGCTATTTTATTTCTATTATACTTACTTTTTTCTAGAGTTTTTCGGTATTTAAGTAAAGAAATCTTTTTGTAAGAACTATCTACATTAGTTTTTAGATAATTTACCATTTCATCTTCATAGATTAAGCTATCAACTAATTTATTATTTAATGCATCATTAGCAAGTTCTGTTTCAAAATTTTCTATCATATTAAATAGATTATCTCTGTCTATTGATCTAGAAATAGAAATTTTATCTAAATAGTTTGACATTCTATAATTTAATAAATTGAGATATTGTTCTTCATTTTCTTTACTAAAATCCGTTCTTACATACGTTTCAGCAGCACCTTTATATTCACCAACTCTAAAAAGATTAATATCTATGCCTAATTCATCAAGCATATTTTTATAAAAAAATGAACTTACTCCAAAACCACTTACTGATATAAACCCTGGAGGTGAAATTGCCATAAAGTCTGACACTGAAGAAATGAAATAAGCACCTTTAGTTTGTAAGTCAGCATGAGAATATATTGGTTTTTTTCTTTTAAACTCTTCGAGGATGTCTCTAACCTTCTCAGCTTTATTAAAACTAATACCTACATTTTCTACATTGAGGTATATTCCTTCGATATTGTCATCATCTGCTGCCTTTGTTATAATATTTTCAAATGTTAAAAGGCTTATTTTTTCGGTTTGGTTATTATCAAGAATTGGAAGAGGCAATGGAATATCAAAATTTAAATCTAATTCATCTCCTTTAGTATCTCTGTCACCAATAATATTTAGATTATTTATATATAATAGACTGTTTTTAGATACAGTTATCTCTTCTTTTGTTGAAGGAGTAAATAGAGCTCCTATTATACTAAAGAAAATAATTATAATTATTATGCTTATAAAGAAAGATAAAATTCCTTTTATTGCATTTACTAATACATCAATTAGAAAGTTCATTTCAAATTATTTTTATTTATAAATTCTTGAGCGAAGATAAGATCTTCTTTTGTATCTATGCTAAAACTATTAAATTTTGTAGTATTTAATTTAACAGTATATCCATTTTCTAACCATCTAAGTTGTTCTAAAGACTCACTTAACTCAAGTTTTGATGGTTTTAAGGAAATTATTTTTTTTAGTGTAATTGGAGTGTAAGCATAAATACAAATATGCTTGTTATAGTCTGTTTTTTTTTTCTGAAAAGGTATTAATGACCTGGAGAAGTACATAGCTTCATCCGAGTTATTTTTAACTACTTTCATAATAGATTCCCTCTCTATCAAATCAGAATATTTCTCTTTTTTAATTAGAGTACATATCTGATTAGGGGGGTTACATATAGAGATAATATCTTCAATTTGTTCTTTTTTTATAAATGGTTCATCACCTTGAATATTAACTATATAGTCATATTCTTTATTTAATTTTTTATATGCTTCGTATACTCTCTCAGTCCCATTTAAGGGATTTTCAGATGTCATAATAACTTTCCCAAATTCATTAACATGATCAAATATTTCTTTATTTGGTGTAGCTACATATAACTCATTAATTTGATTTGCTTTCATAGCAGACTCATAAACCCTTCTAATCATAGATTTATTTCCAATATTTATTAAGGGTTTTCCAGGAAGTCTTGAAGACTCCATTCTTGCAGGTATTATACCTATAATCTTCATTTAGGCTTTTTTTACTTTTAGAGATGAACCTTCATTATTAGTTACAATAACATTTTTATTTTTATCAATATATTCACCTGATGTTGAGGCATCATAAATATTTTCGTCAATTATAACTTTTCCACTTGGTCTCAATACTGTAAAAGATTTACCTTTCATATTTAGTAGGTTATCTGGATATTTTTTTGAAACATATCCTTTACTCGTTTCTTGAGTTTCATTTAATGCAATTTTCTTAAATGCTTTTGAGTCAGTAAGTTTAATTCCACCAAAAAGTACTAATAAACCAAAACTAAATACTGAAATAAAAACTGAAAGACTTGATGCAATCAAATCTCTAGATAATACAAAAGTAAAATCAAACATATCATTGTTTAACATTATTAATATTAGAGAACTTAATGATGCAAATAGACCTATAACTCCAAAAACACCGAAACCTGGTATAACAAATACCTCAAGAGCAATGAATATTATGCCAATGAAAAATAATAAAATTTCCCAATTTTCAGCAACTCCATTTAAGTAGTATGGAACTAAATATAAAATTAGAGCAGTTATAGAAGCTATTATAGGAAATCCTACTCCAGGTGTTTGCATTTCAAAGTATAATCCTCCAAGTATTAACAATATTAACACACTGCTTACAACTGGATTAAGAAAAAAAGAGATAATATCTTCTGTTGAATCTAATTCATATTTTGTTATATTATAATTATTGATATTTTGTCTTTCTAAGATTTCTTCAATCGAATTTAATTCTGCATCACAAAAACCGAATTTTATAGCTTCTTGAGTAGAAAAAGTAATTACTTTTCCTTCGGCAGAAATACTATCTACTTCAATATCTTCATCTACCATTGCTTCAGCAATTTTTGGATCTCTACCTTTAGCCTCTGCAGTGGATCTCATTATGGATCTCATATAAGATTGGTATTTATCTGGAGCTTGAGTTCCATCTCCTGTAACTACGGTAGCTGCACCTATACTTGCTCCACTACTCATATAAATACTATCTGTTGCTATAGATATTAAAGCCCCTGCAGATGCAGCATCTTTATTTATCCATACGTATATAGGTTTTTCAAAATCTAAAATTCTAGTCCTAATATCATCAGCATCGTTTACAGCCCCTCCATATGTATCCATCTCAATAATTATTACATCATAGTCTTTTTCACTGGCCTCTTCTAGGAGTAACTTTGTATACCTGTTAGTTCTTGGGTCAATATTAGATTTAATTTCACCAACTAATACCTTTGTTTCTTTATCATTTGCATTAATAAAAAATAATGGTAAAACAGAAAATAATAAAACCTTCAATATATTTGATTTCATAACAAGTTTTAATTTGAAATTATGTCAATAAAGTTATTAAAAATTGCTCTAATATTTTTCTTTATTTCCTATAACAACTCTTATTCTCAAGGTAATGAATACCATATCGTAGAAAAAGGTGAAACATTTTACTCAATATCTAAAAAGTTTGATAAAAGTATTGAAGAACTTAAGAGAATAAATAATTTAAAAGGAAATACCCTTTCAGTTGGTCAAAAAATTATCATAAATGTGTACAAAACAGAAGATGAGGAGATAATTAAACCCTATAATGAAATAAAAACCAATAGAGTAGAAGGTTTTGCTTCATCAATTAATGACTCTGAAAATTCTGATAAATATTTGGCATTACATAAGACAGCAGAGACAGGAACTATAATTTTTGTAAAAAATCAGATGAATGAAAATGTTGTCATAGTTAGAGTTATAGGAAAACTTCCTGAAACAGGTAATAATGATAAAATTGATATAAGATTATCAAGAGTAGCTTTCGAAAAATTAAATGCAAAGGACCATGTTATTCCTGTAGAATTAACTTATGTTGAAAAGAAATAAAATAATTGTAGATATTATAAAATATATGAGATATATTGCGCTCTAATTTTAAATATTATGAGTACAGGTAAAGTAAAGTTTTTTAACATTTCTAAAGGTTACGGTTTTATTGTCGAAGATGGTAATGAAGCTGAACATTTTGTTCATTCGACTGGATTAGTTGATCAAATCAACGAAGGTGATTCAGTAGAATTTGAATTAGTTGACGGTAAAAAAGGTAAAATAGCTGGAAACGTGAAAAGAATATCTTAATTGATATTTATTTCCATTTCCCAGGATTTTCTCTCCAAGATTTTAATTTAACAAGTTCATTCTCGCTAATGTATTTATTTGCTAGAGCTACCTCAAGTAGGTCCCTATAGTAAAATATACTTTCAGCATTGCACTTGATTTTATTAAAATTTTCCGTTGATACATTAAAACCGTAGTTGAATATTGATAGGACTGCTAGAACATTAGATCCGGCATCCCTTATCGCTTCTACGGCTTTTATTGAACTGCCACCAGTTGAAATTAAGTCTTCAATGAGGATGATATTTTTGTTTTTCTCTAGTCGACCCTCAATTAAATTTTTCATTCCATGAGATTTTGGTTTTGATCTTACATATGAAAATGGTAATTCTAATTCACTTGATACAAGTGCACCTTGTGGTATACCGGCTGTAGCAACACCTGCTATGCTATCAACATCCTTATAATTTTCTTTAATTATTTCTTTTAATCTTTCAGTTATTTCAGATCTTATTTTAGGATATGATAATGAAATTCTATTATCAAAATATATAGGTGATTTCCATCCAGAGGCCCAATTAAAAGGGTTTTTAAGGTTAATCTTTATTGAATTTATTTTAAGTAAACTATTTAATAGCTCTGGAGATTTCATATTTTAACAAAAGTAAGATTAATTTTAATATTATTTCATTCAATTTTACCTTTATATGAAAACTATAGTTGTAAATAATATCCCTATCTTTTTTAAGCCTCTTAATAATTTAAAGTTAAAAAAAGAAGATTTTGATACTTATGTTGATGGTTCATCAGGTATAGTCCCTAAAAAATTATACGCTAGAGTTTTAATTTATGATAGTACTATAACTACTATAGTTGATTTACTTAAAAAAATGACATCCCATAAGTTTAAAAAAATATATTCTATTACAATAACTCTTAAGGATTATAAGTCAGTACTTAAAAAAGTAAAGAAGATGTTTAAGATTGTTAAGGCAGGAGGAGGAGTTGTGAGAAATAAATTAGATGAAATTCTTTTTATTTATAGGATGAAGAAGTGGGATCTCCCGAAAGGCAAACTTGATAAAGGTGAGACAATAATTGAGTGTGCAAAGAGAGAAGTTGAAGAGGAAACTAAGGTTGATGTTGAGTGTAAAGAAAAAATTATTTCAACATGGCACACCTACACAAGAAATAAAAAATATATTTTAAAGAAGACAACATGGTTTAGGATGGAGAGTCTAGATGACTCAAAGATGAAGCCTCAGAAAAAAGAAAAGATTGAGAAGGTAGAATGGATGAGAAGATCTACGATTGATGATATTTTATTAAACTCTTATAAGACACTTAATTTTGTTATGAAGAAATATTATGATAATAAGAAAAATTAAATCTGAGAAATAACTTTTATAGTATTTTCAATTTCTTCCTTATTATTATATACTGAAACACCTAGTCTAGTAACTCCTCCATGTTCTTCTAATCCTAATTTCTGTATTGCTTTTATTGCATAAAAATGACCATCCCAAGCACAAATATTTTTCTTACCAAGTAATTTACAGATCTCATTTGCAGATTTATTTTTATGTACAAATGACACAGTTGGTGATCTTAAATTAGAAAAATCAGGTCCTATAACTTCTATATTTTTAATACTAGAAAGTGAATTATATAGATAGGATGCTAATTTATTTTCATGTTTTCCAAGTTTTCTATAGGCTTCATTAATTTTATCTCTATATGAATTGCCAGAACCTAACGAAGCAATAAAATCAATAGCCTTCTCAACTCCATGACATGCTGCATGGTTTAATGTTCCTGTCTCAATTCTATATGGAGCCTTTTGATCTTGAACAATAAGCCTATCAGTTTCTAATTTGTCTAGCAAATTTAATTTGCAATATAAAACTCCAATATGTGGCCCATAAAATTTATAAGCTGAACATAATAAAATATCACAACCAATTTTTTTTACATCAATAGGGAAGTGTGGGGCATAATGTACAGCATCAAGTAAAAATAGGATGTCTTTATTTTCTATTATTTTTTTAATTTTAGTAAAATCATTAACAGTTCCTATAGCATTTGAAGACATACCCATTGCTATCATTACAGTATTATCATTTATTTTATTCTTAAAATCATCGTAGTCTAAAACACCATTTTCTAAAATATTAATTTTTATAATTTTAATTCCTTTTTCTATAAGTGTTTTCCAAGGACCTCTATTTGCCTCATGATCAAGATCAGTAATTATAACTTCATCTCCCTTTTTAAATAACTTAGATAGACCTCTTGCTAAACTGAAATTTAAGGTCGTCATGTTGTGACCTAATGAAATACATTTTTTATTTTCTGCTCCTAAGAATATTGAGGCTTTTTCTCTTAAGGAATCCATTAATATATCAGTTTCTTTACTGGTGTTAAATTCACCATGTGTGTTAGCATTACACTTCTTATAATAATTAGATATTCCTTCTATTACCATATTTGGGACCTGTGTACCTCCAGGCCCATCTAAATAAATTATTTGATTTCCATTATTGTCTTTAAGAGAGAGTGATGGAAATTGATTTCTTATTTCATCTATATTAAGCATATTTTTTTTGATAAATATAGATAGGAATAGAAAAGGAAAGTAGAAATAAACCAGATATTATTGACTCATATCCCACTCCATAAATCAACCAAATAATAAATATAAAACAGGGAATTCCTGTAAATAATGATTTTTTTAGATCTGATATTGGCTTTTTTTGTTTAACTAAAATTGTAAACTCAGAAATAGAGACAAATAAGTATAGCATTAGGCTGCAAAATGTAGAAGTTAAAATTAGATATGTAAAAATATCAGTTAAGTTTTTTGAAAAATTCATAATAATTAAACTAGTAACAAGTAAAGTTGATATTATAAGTCCTATATACGGCACATCGTCTTTGTTTTTTTTCTGAAAAATTTTTCCCATTAGCTTTCTCTTAGCTAAAGACTTTGGTATTTCAATCTGTAATAATGTCCATCCATTTAAAGAACCCAAACCAGATATTATAGCAAATATTGCAATTGTTTTTTTTAGATTATCGCCTAATACTGAACCAATAGCATCTGCAAATGGGGCATTTGAGTTAGCTATCTCATCAGTAGGAATTATTCCTATTAAGGCAATCATTGAAAGTAAATAAATTAAAATTGTTATAATGGTACCGATCATTGTGGCTCTAGGTATATTTTCTTTAGGGTTCTCAATTTTATCAGCAGGTATAGTAGCGGATTCTATACCAAGAAAAGCAAAAAATGTTAGAGTGGTAGTTATATTAATTGCATTAAAACTTGATTCATTTGATGAATTAATTGGAAAAAAATTATTTATATCAAAAACATAAAAGCCAATTATTATAGTTATTAATAATGGTATTATTTTTATTAATGAGGTTATAAGCTGAAAGTTGCCTGCACTTTTTATTCCATGATAATTAATCAAAGCAATAACTAATAAAATTAAAATTGTATAGATCATTGCAAAATTTGTGATTTTAAGAAAATCAAAGAATACTGTAGAGTAACTGGTTATTGCTATAGCTATACTTGCATTTACTAGAAGAATAGATACCCAGTAGCCCCATATAACAAAGAACCCAATAAATTCTCCGAAACTGTTTTCAGTGTAGTGGAAAGCACCATTCTTTCCTGGAAACTTTGAACTTAATCTTTTAAAGATAGAAGCTATAAATAGAGCCATCAACCCTGAAATTATCCATCCTATAATACTAATTGAACCATACTGAGATAAAGATACTGGAAGCATAAATATTCCAACACCAATCATATTTCCTAATACTAAACTTATAGATTGTCTTAAATTTAATTTGATATTTTTTGAACTACTCATAGATAATCCTAATATAATATTTTTAATTTTATAATTAGTCATATGAATTTATCAGAAAAAAAACATTCAATAGGTATTGACCTTGGTAGCTCTTCAGTTAAAATGACATTATTTAATCTTCTTAATGGAGAAAATATAGATGCTGTAACCTATCCTCAAAAAGAGATGAAGATAGAATCTCCAAAAAAAGATTGGGCTGAACAAGACCCTCAATTATGGTGGAATTGTGTTAAAGAATGCTTTTATTTTCTTAAGAAAAGAAATAATCTACAATCTGTTATTTCTATAGGTATATCATATCAGATGCATGGTCTTGTTGCAATTGATGATAATGGAGATATTCTTTTCCCTTCTATCATATGGTGTGATTCTAGAGCTATTAAAATTGGTGAAGATGCAGATAAGAAGTTGAGCAAATCATTAATATCTGACCATTTATTAAACTCTCCTGGAAATTTTACTGCATCCAAATTAAGATGGGTAAAGGAAAATAATTTAAATGAGTACTCCTCAATATATAAATTCATGTTACCTGGTGATTACTTATTATTTAAGCTTACTGGAAAGTTATCCACGACAAAAGGTGGCTTATCGGAGGGCATATTATGGGATTTTGAAAATGAAAAAATATCCGAAGAATTAATAAACTTTTATGGAATAGAAAAAAATAAATTTCCTGATGTGGTTGATTCATTTGGTGACCAGGGAACATTGCTAAAAGAAAACTGTCATGAATTCGGTCTAAATGATAATGTTGTTATATCATATAGGTGTGGAGATCAACCTAATAATGCATTTTCATTAAATGTGTTAGAGCCTGGAGAAATTGCTGCTACAGCAGGAACATCAGCCGTTATATATTGTGTTTCAGATAAGAAAATATATGATCAAAATAATAGAATTAATACTTTTTTACATTGTAATAACTCCTCTCTAAAAAAAAGAAATGGGATCTTACTTTGTGTAAATGGATCAGGAATAGCTTACTCATGGATAAAAAAAATTTTAGGTGAAGTTTCTTATTCTGAAATGGACAAAAACGCAGAATCTATTAAAACATTAGATGATTTAATATTTTTTCCATTTGGAAATGGATCAGAAAGAATATTTTCTAATAATACCAATATTAAATCTATGTTTCATGGTATTGACTTTAATAGGCATAATAAATATCATTTGATTAAATCGGTTCTAGAAGGTGTTTCATTCTCATTATCATATGGAATTGAATTATTAAGAGATATGGGCATAGAGGTGAATACTGTAAAAGTTGGAAATCAAAATCTTTTTAAAAGTAAAATTTTCAGAAAGACATTTGTTAATATATCCAAGGTAAAATTATTGGTTTACGAAACAGATGGATCTATTGGAGCCGCAAGAGGTGCCGGAATAGGAATAGGTTACTATAAAGACGAAAAAGATGCCTTTCAAAGTCTTGAGTGTGTAGATGAATTGAACCCCTCTGATTCACAAAATTTAGAAGAGTCTTATCTAAATTGGAAAATGGTATTAAATAAATTAAATTAAAAACGTGGGAACTATAATAGGTCAAAAAGAATTTTTTAAAGGTATTGATCAAATAAATTTTGAGGGGGAGGAATCCGATAACCCTTTTTCTTATCGATTTTATGATAAAGAAAAAGTTGTATTGGGAAAGCCGATGAAAGAGCATTTTAAATTTGCTGTAGCATACTGGCATTCTTTTGTAAATTCTGGTAATGATCCTTTTGGAATTGGCACCAAAAAATATCCTTGGATGGAATCAAAAGATGTTAAGCAAAGATCATATCAAAAGATGGATGCTGCGTTTGAATTTATATCCAAACTTGATTTAGAATATTTTTGTTTTCATGATTTTGATCTAGTAGATGAAGGAAAAACGATATCAGAATCGGAAAAACGATTAGATGATATATCTGATTATTGCATTTTAAAAATGAAAAACTCTAAAATAAAGCCGTTATGGGGTACAGCTAATTTATTTTCTAATCCAAGATATATGAATGGGGCAGCAACTAATCCTGATTTTGATGTTGTTTCATATGCAGGTGCTCAAGTAAAAAACGCAATAGATGTTACCATAAAGTTAAAGGGTGAAAATTATGTGTTCTGGGGTGGAAGAGAAGGCTATATGTCTCTTCTTAATACTGATATGAAAAGAGAACTTGATAATCTTGCTACATTTCTCCATATGGCTAAAGACTATGGTAGATCTCAAGGCTTTAAAGGATGTTATTTTATTGAACCTAAACCTATGGAGCCATCAAAACATCAATACGATTATGATGCTGCCACTGTAATTGGATTTTTAAAAGAATATAATCTTGATAAAGATTTTAAACTAAATATTGAGGTTAATCATGCAACNCTTGCAAACCATACTTTTGATCATGAGTTACAAACTGCAGCAAATTCNAATATGTTAGGAAGTATAGANGCTAATAGNGGGGATTATCAAAATGGATGGGANACAGATCAATTCCCAAATAATATTTATGAAATTGTTGAGGCTTTACTTGTGATTATAAGATCTGGAGGACTTGAAGGTGGAGGTATTAATTTTGATGCTAAGACTAGACGGAACTCTACAGATTTAGAGGATTTATTTCATTCTCATATTGGTGGTATAGATCTCTTTGCAAAATCATTATTAATTACTCAAAAAATNATTGAGGATTCAGACTATATATCAATGCTAAAAAAAAGATATTCATCATTTGAATCAGATCTAGGAAAAAAATTCACAAATCATGAGCTTACTCTTAAACAAATGAATTCATATGCAAAGAAGATAGATGAGCCTAATTTAAAATCAGGTAGACAAGAATTTTTTGAAAATCTAATTAATAGATATATCTGATAACTTAACATATTCTTAACTTTTTTTTAAGATTATTCTGATAGTTTAATAACAATACAAATATAGTTTTGGGTAATATTCAAACGTGAATAGTTTAGTTAGTTAAGTAATAAGAGCACTTGATTTATCAGGTGCTTTTTTTTATAAAGATAGTCCAATAAATAAATACAGAAGGCTTGTTATCACTCCAGAGATTAGAGCATAAGGTAACTGAGTCTTTACGTGATCTATATGATCACTAGCAGAAGCCATAGATGAAATTACAGAAGTGTCTGATATAGGAGAACAATGATCTCCAAAAAGACCTCCACCTAGAGCTGCAGCAACTGCTAAAGAACTATCTATCCCCATCTGATCAGATATAGGAACAGCAATAGCTATCATAATAGCAAAAGTACCCCATGAAGTTCCTGTAGAAAACGAAATAAAACAACTTGTCAAAAAAAGTAAAACAGGCACTAGCTTTGGTGATAAGACGTTTTTTAATTCATTAGACACGTATATTCCAGTTCCTAACTCATTACATAAGCTACCTATAGCAAATGCTAACATTATTAATAATGAGAGTTGCATCATTCCAGACATACCCTTTATAGAATAAGAAATAATTTCTTTTATTGAAAGTATTCTATTTATAACATAGTATGCAGATGCCACCAATATCGATAATATTACTGAGTATAAAACTGAGGTAGAACCTGATGCATTTCCTAAAATTCCAAAAAAAGTAATATTTTCTTCAGATTTATCATATCCGGTGTAGAATAACATACATAGCATTATCACAATCATTGAAACCATAGGAATTAACATACTCAACGAGTTTTGTTTTACTCCATCTTTAGTTTTAATTATAGTTATATCTTCAGAGATCATAGGTGATGATCCTTTATCAAATAATTCACCTTTTTTTGTTCTCTCTTCAGCTTTTTTCATTAAGCCAAAGTCTTTACCAGTAGCGACTATGGCTAATAAAACTACTATAACTAACATCGGATAGAAATTATATTTCATTGCAGATATCAATGCCATAAATGGATTTTCAATACCTTGAGTTATTAGCAGACCCATTATAAATGCTCCCCATCCGTTAAATGGAATTAATAGTTTAGATGGAGCTGACGTAGAATCAGCTATATAAGCTAATTTTTCTCTTGAAATTTTAAGTTTATCAAATATAGGTCTGAATATTGTGCCAACTGTTAGTGCAGAAATATTTGACTCAACAAATATTAATATTCCTGTTAAAGAAGCATAAAACTGAACTTTTTTTCTGTTAGTCTCATCACTGCCTTTTCCTAATTTTTTTTGAAAACTTTTAATGAACCCTTCAACACCACCTGAAACTTGAATTAGAGTAATTAGTGATCCAACTAAGAAGGTAAAAAACACTACTCTTGTGTTTCCTGGGTCATCAAATACGCTTACAATATTTTCAATTGTCAAGAAAAGCCCTTCTAATGGATTCCAATTTCCTATTATAAGCCATCCAAAAAAAATACCAGTTAATAAAGATATAAAAACCTGTTTTGTTCTTATTGCTAATATAATTGCTATCAATGGTGGAATTAAAGAGAGAAAACCATAGTTATCCATAAATCAATATTAACTAAATTTGTATGAAATAAATTACATATGAATAAAATAAAATCTTATTTATTACTAGCAATTCTATTATTTTCATGTGAAAGTCAAGATGAACTTACAAGGGTTCATATAGATACATATACAAAGCTTTTTTCTATTACAAAAGATAATGTAATTACAATTGTCCAAGACTCTGAATTTGAAAATCTAAAAAGCTATTTAGATTATGGTATTAGTTTGTATACTATTTCATATAACACAACTTATAAGGGGAAGAACATCAAGGCATCTGGTCTTGTAGCCTTCCCAGATACAGATAAGGGAATGCCCATACTTAACTTCAATCATGGGACCACATCACTTCATGCTGACGCTCCGACAGAAGATCTTATTCAGTACAGCTTCTTTTCAAATGCTGCTAGTGCAGGNTATATAGTTGTCATACCTGACTATTTAGGTTTTGGTGTATCAGATGATATCGTACATCCATATTATAGATCTGATATAACAGGACAGACTGTTGTGGATATGATCAGAGCAACAAAAGAATTAGCGAGAATCGAAGGGTATAACTTTAATGGTGATGTATTCTTATCGGGATATTCCGAAGGTGGGTTTGCAACTATGTCTACTCATCATAATATGGAACAAAACAATTATAAAGGATTAAACCTCATAGCTTCAGCACCTGCGTCTGGAGGTTATGATATAACAGGAATGCTNGATTATTTCCTATCAAAGGAAACTTATCATGTCCCATATTATATAGCATATGTTGCNATAGGTTATAAAACATCTTATGATTGGGATCTNCCTCTTTCTGCTATGTTTAATGAACCTTATTCAGATTTAATACCTTCATATTTTAATGGTAAATATTCAGGATATGAAATTAATTCTGTATTGACAGATGATTTAAGTTTATTATTAACATCTAATTTTAGAAATAATNTTTACTCAGATNCAGATTTAAANGTTATCGTTGATGCNTTTGAAGAAAATAGTTTGGATAATTGGATTCCAAAAAAGAAGATGTTAATGTACCATGGTACTGNTGATATTACGGTNCCATATCAGAATTCAGTTGANACTTATAATAATTTCATCTCTCTGGGAGCTGATAAATCAAAAATAGAATTTATTCAGCTTCAAGGAGAAAATCACTCAAGTGGTTCAATTCCNTATATTATTGATCTTTTTGATAGATTTAATGAACTAAAATGATAAGATATTTTTTCNTTTTNTTATTTCTTTCATGTTCAAGTNATAATCATGATAATAAACTTTATTCTAATTTAGAATTAATTAAAAATAAATATGCTCCAGATAAGAGGGTAGCTCTTTTTGATATAAAATTTTCATATAATAATAGTATTGTAATCCTTGATGGGGAAACTAACTTAAAATCTGCTAAAGAAGGTTTTTTAAATATTTTAGATAGTTTAGACATACAGTATGAGGATAATATTGATCTTCTTCCTAAGAAAAAGAGATTTGGGATAATCAATAACTCCGTAGGTAATTTAAGAGGAAAACCTTCCCACTCATCTGAGTTAGTTTCTCAAACCTTACTTGGGACAAAGGTTAATATTTTAAAGAAACAAGGAGAATGGTACCTTATTCAGACTCCAGATAATTACATATCATGGATAGATCATGGTGGAATTGCTATTGTCTCAGAAACGGAATATTCAAATTATTTTGAAGACAATTACATATTTAATCAAACTCAAGGATTTGCTTACGAATCAACTCAAAAAAATCAAATAGTCTCAGATCTAGTAGTTGGTTCAATTTTAAAGGTTATTGACAAAAAAAATAATTTTTATAAAATTCAATATCCTGATAAGAGAGTAGGTTGGGTTGAGAGTAGATACTTGTCAAGGATTAGTAATTCTAAGAGTTCAACTTCTGATTTAATAATTAACTCAAAAAAATTTATTGGTGTACCATACCTATGGGGTGGAACTTCTTCTAAAGGGTTTGACTGCTCTGGTTTCACAAAGACTGTATACTTAATGAATGGTATTATAATACCAAGAGATGCATCGCAACAAGTAAATGAGGGTCTATTAGTTGATGCTGATAGAAACTGGGACAAACTACAAGAAGGAGATCTAATGTTTTTTGGTTATTATAAAAATGGAAAAAGAAGAATTGATCACGTAGCAATCTGGGTTGGGAACGGAAAATTTATTCAAGCTTCTAAAAATGTAAGAATTAATTCTGTTTACTTAGATGATCCAACTTATGATAAGTATCATATGGATAAATATATTGAAACAAGAAGGCTAGTAGGTCATATGACTGAAGGTATGAAAAAATTATAATTTTTCAATTTCAATAATTTTATTAATGAAATTATTTGTATTAAAATCTACACCTCCAGTTAATCTAAATGCCTCTTCACCACTTTTATCAAAAACTACAGTCGTTGGTAAACTGTAAGCATTAAAATAAGATAAGTCACCATTAAGTTTTATAAATTTTAAATTATATTTTCTTTTATCTAAAAACTTATTAATTAATTTCAAATCTTCGTTTGAGACTGCAATAATCTTAATGTTTCTATCTTGAAATTTTTCTTTTACTTTTTCTAGACTTTCAAATTCAGCTATACATGGTTTGCACCACGTTGCCCAAATATTTAGTATTACAACATTACCCTTTTGTTTATCTAAATCGAATGCATTTCCTTCAAGATCAGATAATACATAGAAATCTTTAGCTATTTTATTATTTGAAATATTACAGCTTATTATTGTTAAAAAAAGTGAAAGGAATGATACTAATCTCATTTTTTATTATTTTTACTAATAAATAAAAATAGTGAAGAAAATTTTAATTACGTTATCATTGATTTTAATATTCAACTATGGATATTCTCAATCATTCTATACAAATTTAAAAGCTACTGGTTTGACATGTGCAATGTGTTCATATTCAACTCAAAAAAGTCTTGAAAAACTTGATTTTATAAAGTCAATTACTCCTGATTTAGAAGCAACTTCATTTAAATTGGAATTTAAAGATGATGCTTTTGTTGATTTTGATCTAATTCAAGAAAAAGTGGAAGATGCTGGTTTTTTTGTTGGCTCAATTGAAATTGTTTTCAATGACAACCTTAAAGCAGAAAATGATGAGCATAATCTTATTAATGAAAATTTATTTCACATTTTTTCTGATCAAAATGTTGAAACAAATGTTTTTACCTTAGTTGATAAAAACTTTATTAGAAAAAAGGATTACGAGATAATTTCAGGAAAAACATCACATTCTTGTTACGAAACAGGAGTACATACAGCATCATGTTGTTCAAAACACGATAATTTAAAGTCTAATAAAGTCTTTCATATTAAAAGCAGTTTATAATACTACACTGTAAATGAGAATATTTTTTATTAGTTTCTTATTATTTTTCTCAGGTTTTTCATCTGCTCAGGAGCTTTACATCAATACCGAACCAGCTAGTTTAATTCCTAAAGGNACNAAAGTNGTNAGANTNCANNATCACACAATNTTTTTAAANGANNATANNGANCC
>NZUF01000026.1:61895-83223 GCA_002696995.1 Flammeovirgaceae bacterium
TTCAANTNTCAAATAATCCNTTTGANNNANAANNATACATGTNNNNTTTAANGGATTTAAATTNTACTCAAANCAAAGNNTANTNTCNACTGATAAGNAAAAGTANCATACNNGATTATCNTCATTNATNAAATATGCTAATCATGGNAAATGGNATCNNCCNAATTANAANTTNATNTCNAANANTTATGANNTAGANNNTCAAGANTCTGGNGTNGANTTTGGNNTAATNNCAACACANTTNATAAANAAACTTGCNNTTTCAGTNACNTCNGGNTTTGGNNTNATNTCNAANAAAACNNCTGATGGTNCTTATGATGATAAAAACTTTAANTCNATNCNNAANTCNATNTCAGCTGGNTATCTTACTNTTCCCTNGAANNTANAANTCNTATAAACAAACAAATTTTAATATTTATTTGGAGTATTTAACTAGTACAATTATAGGTAAAAAATTTCCATCAAGATATGAAAATTTTATGTCAACATTTGCTCCTGGAATTCAGTTTATAATAATGTCAAGATCAAGGCTAGATTTTGGTTATAAGATAAGAGGAAACAAATCTCCTAATGAATTTCTAGTTAAATTAACCTACATAATCTACTGATTTATCTTCAATTAGGTAGGTCCCTTTATATACTTTAAAACCATCATTAGACCAGTATGCAAGNTTAGGGTTATTTCCCTTTCTCTCTTTTATAGACGCACAACCAACACTTCCATCTTTTCCTAAGGCAACTATTTTATCATTAAAATTGATGTTTTTAGTTCCTCCATTTATATCAATTATTCTCTGACATAATGCCTCACAAGCTTCTTGAGGAGTTTTTCCATTTCTCATTTGTTCTACGACAAAAAATGATCCACAGGTTCTTAATATTTCCTCACCTCTTCCTGTTGCACCGGCAGCTCCAACCTCATTATCAACATAAAGTCCTGCTCCAATAATTGGAGAGTCACCAACCCTGCCTGGTATTTTATATGCAAGNCCACTAGTTGTAGTAATTCCCGCNACGTTACTATCTGCATCAATTCCTAATACATTAATGGTTCCAGTTGTCCTATTATCATCATAGTTGTTATCTGCAGGTGGGAACCAGTCATCTTTAGTTGATAAATTTTCTTTCCAACTTAACCATATTTTTCTTGCTTTCTCAGTCAATAAGTTTTCAACTTTAAATCCATGTAGCTTAGCAAAATTTTGAGCTCCTTTTCCAACTATATGTATGTGGTCTGTTCTCTCCATAACAAGTCTAGCTACCGAACAAGGTGTTTTTATTCCCTCAAGAGCTGCTACTGATCCACAATTATGNGTAGGTCCATACATAATCGAAGCATCTAGCTGTACNACTCCATGNTCATTTGGTAAACCTCCATATCCAACGGAAGTATCTTCAGGNTCTAATTCTGTGACATTNGAGGATACTTCGATTGCATCTAATAGTTTNCCATTATTTGCAAGTATATCCCANCCNGGTNTTAANACTTTNTCNCCCCAAACTTCTCCTCTGCTACATAGAATAACAGGNCCTTTATTTTTTTTAGGTTTTGCTTCAATNTTTGCAACTAAAGGAACTGTTGCTCCTACTGCTGTTAAATTCTTTATAAATTTTCTTCTGCTATTCATGATTTAATTTGTTTTAATGTTTTAATATAATTTTCAATATAAAAATTCTTTTGTTTAGATCTATACTGCAAAATCCATCTCGGATGGGGTAGNGCAATAATTTCATCAAAGAATTTATACTCTTTGTTTAATAATTCAAAAAATTTTTGATTTTTTCCTTTTCCAATTATAACACAAGTCTTATTTGATGCTATATGTTCAATTTGAAATCTAATCCATTCAACTATTTTATTCTTCCATTTATTGAATAATNTAATATCATCATAATAGTTTATGTTTTTCCCATTTAATGTAAATCCGTATGGGCAAATACTTGAAATAAAAAATTTTTTATAAAATNGATGAATACTACCATAAGTATTGATCATTTCATATATGAATNTAGAACTNAATTCTTTTTTTATATNAAAATTTGAGTCAATACCACATTTNTCTTTGAGATTNTAAGGATCTGTAAATGGAATTCCAGTAATTCCACCACCTAATCTTCCAGGNTTTATTCCAAATAGAATAATTCTTTTATTATTATCATCAAAAAATTTATGATAAAATGCTGTNTAGATTTTTTTAACCTCAGGNNTTATATAAGGATTTAANACCTCTATTNTNCTNTTATAAGAANTCNTCTCAAGATTATCATAAAAATTAATAATCTTGAGAGAAGTTTTCATATATTAAAATTGAATGGTTTACTCTAAAGTTTTTGCAAATCTTTTTAGGTGCTCTTCTGGCATAGTATCCACCTGAAATGATACTATTGTATTTGACCATAGTAAGTTAATATTAGCAACCTTATTGTCATTTGCATCAATAACGTATGTTAGTCTTTCAATNGAATTATCCCATGTNACAATCTCAACATCAAAACTATGAGCTAAATCTGCATTNTATGCATCCATNTCAATTTTTCCATCTTTTCTATAAGCGAAAGGGTATTTNCCTTCTTTATTTAAATCTATTGTCCAATTACCATTTTTTCTAGGTGTCATTGCTATTGCATATTTACCAGCTCTTAATGTTTTTTCTTTAATTTTTACATCAGTAGAAAATTCTATAATTGTTGGGCTATTAGCTCCAGCTCTCCATAAATCGCCGTAAGGTACTAAATCACCGAATATAATTCTTCCTTTTACACCAGGGGATGAATAGTAAACTGATATTTTAGTCATTCCTACATTTTGNGNAANAGNNGCCTGAGGACTTGCGACAGGACTGAGNTACTCTCTAGCAGTTTGTGCATTAATAGTTAATGTTAAAAAAAATAAGATTAACGTTGTAAGTATATTTTTCATGATATTTATTTTAGTTTTCAATAATAATTTTTTTTTTTATCAAATNGATAAATTAANTATCNTTTTTTTATNAATTTTTAGNNATNGAATAATCTCCCCTTAAAATTCTCCATCTACTTTCAAAGCTTGANGGTCTGTGAATTTTACCNGTCAATANATTAGGNTCAATTTTGATTCTNGTTTCTTCATACTTTGTTCCCTCTTTCCATCTCATATAAGGCCAAGTTTCGCATGTATTATTATTTGATTCAAAATNAACACAGGTTAAGTATTCTCCACTGTCAAATNTATAATCATCTTCTATGAAAGAAACCCACCCATAAATNTCTATACTTCCACTTACATTAAATGAAGTATTTGAATCTTCAAATGTAGAAAAACCTTTAAATGTGCATTCATTTGATGAATTTATAATTAATGAAAAATTATGAGTTTTACCATTTGCATTGTATGGGTTTGTATAATTTATTGTTCCAGACCATTCTCCAATCATATTTTTTGATGCTTCAGTACAATCAACAACATCATCAGCACATCTATAAGTACTACTTGCTAATAGAATAAAGAATAAAAGGATTACTTTCATAATGGATAAAATCTATTTCCAAAGAGGAGAAGGATATATATTTCTTTCAACTAATTCTTTAATTTTATTTCTGACTACTTCACTATCATCTTTGTAAGTTACTCCGAACCAATTTTCATTTGTAGTATCGACAAACACATTATTTTTAATTTCTTTACCTATTACTTCTGGTAATAAAAATTCATTCTTTTTTTCATTAATATTTTTTTCTAAAAATATTTTAAATTCTTCTCTAAGAAGAGAAAATATTGAGTCTTGAAATCCGAATAAATTCATTGCAACTTGAGTTCCAATAACATGTTCCACCTTATTATCATCATAGTGTCCATAGATAATATTACCTTTCATTTCTAAGTCATGTGTCTCGTTTATTCCTATAAGTTTTTTATTATCTGTGATGCATACTCCCCTTGATACACCTCCATTTTCTGATAGTGTATTTTCAATTAAGTATGATATTGTGGATACCATTATATTATTTTCAACTATATAATTTAATGAGTCATAAACTTTATCAAATGCACCGTAACCATAAAAATCATCGGCATTAATAGTGGCAAATGGTTCATTTATAACATTTTCACAACATAAAACTGCGTGGCCAGTTCCCCAAGGCTTTTCTCTTGTTTGTGGCAGAGAAAAGTTAGAAAGACCATAATTTGGATCTTGTGTTACAATCTCTAAACGTATATTATCCAGATTAGAGAATATATCCTGATATTTATTAATAAAGTAATCTTTAAGTTTTGGTGATGATAATATGACTATTTTGTTAAAGCCTACTTTTATTGCATCATAAATTGAATAGTCTAAGATAGATTCATTATTTGGTCCAAAACTATCAACTTGTTTTAATCCTCCGTAACGGCTCCCCATACCTCCGGCCATTATCAGTAATGATCTGTCCATATTTATTTTGTGAATGTGAAATTCCCTCTTATTGTACTATTCCAACCACCACCTGCAGTAAAAAATTCACCACTTAATACAAATGGGTCTGATCTAAATCTTGCCTCGTGGAATTTAGTTCCTGGCCTCCATCTCACGAATGGCCATCTATTACAAGGATTACTCCAATTAGAACCATTCCCTTGACAGTCAGTGTATTCTCCACCATTAATTTCGTACTCTGTTTCCATAAATTCTACCCATCCGTATTTGTCAATAGTTCCAGATATTACGAATGTAGTATTAGAATCATTAAAAGCACTAATACCTTGGAAGAAGCAGTCATTAGATGATATAACAGAAAGTGTCATTTTATGAGTAGTTCCATTTGCTGATGAACTAGTGTAATCTGCTCTGCCTTCCCANGTACCAACCATTTGTTTTGCAGCATCAGCGCAATTAATTGTGTCTTCTGCCTCTCTGCATCTGTATGTACTACTNGCTAGAAAAATGAAAAGAAAAGTTGTTAATGATTTCATGATGCAAAAATAACTAAATGATTAATAAAATTATGTAAATATTTAATTTTCCTATATACGTAGTTAGATGTCATTAGTTTTTAAATCTTGTATAAGTTAGGTTTCTCCTAAGAAAAAATTTAATAACTATATTTAATGTCAATATGCAAATATCAAATCTTGACTGGGCAATAATTTTTTCATTTTTTGCTGTTTTCATTTTCATTGGGTTTGTAACCTCAAAAAAATCTGGAAAAAATTCTAAAGAGTTTTTTTTATCTGGAAGGAATATGCCATGGTGGATGCTAGGAATATCTATGGTNGCAACAACATTTTCTGCTGATACCCCAAACTTAGTCACTAATATAGTAAGAGAAAATGGTGTATCTGGAAATTGGGTCTGGTGGGCTTTTCTACTTACTGGTATGATGACAGTATTTTTCTATGCTAGGTTGTGGAGGAGGTCAAAGGTGTTAACGGATTTAGAATTTTATGAGTTGAGATATAGTGGTAAGCCAGCAAAATTTTTAAGAGCATTTAGAGCTATTTATCTTGGAGTATTCTTCAACATAATGATCATGGCAACAGTATGCCTTGCAGGAATTAAAATAGGTGGAATACTTTTAGGTTTATCTCCGTTTGAGTGTGTGTTCTATTCTTCTGTCATAACTGTATTTTATAGCTCTTTAGGAGGATTAAGAAGTGTAGTTATTACAGATATAATTCAGTTTGTTTTAGCAATGGTAGGTTCTATATGGGCGTGTGTCTACATATTGAATTTAGATGAAATTGGAGGATTAAATAATTTAGTTAATCATTCAATGGTAGTTGACAAGTTNAATTTNTTTCCAAGTATTAATGATAAAGAAACTTTTTTGACATTATTAATAATACCACTTGCTGTNCAGTGGTGGGCAGTGTGGTATCCNGGTGCAGAGCCGGGAGGTGGNGGATANATAGCCCAGAGAATGTTNTCAGCNAAAGATGAGAAAAACGCAATCTATTCTACATTATTATTTAATNTCACTCACTATGCTGTAAGGCCATGGCCATGGATATTAATTGCTTTGTCATCTATTGTAGTCTATCCTACATTATCTGATATTTCATCCTCTTTCCCTGGAATTGATCAATCTATAATAGGGAATGATATAGCATATCCTGCAATGCTTTATTTATTGCCAAGTGGACTTCTTGGTTTAGTATTAGCCTCATTAATNGCAGCATTTATGAGTACTATATCTAGTCATCTTAATTGGGGAGCATCTTATATCTCTTTAGACTTCTATAAGCGTTTTATTAAAAAAGATGCGTCAGAGAAAGAAATTGTTTTTGTAGGTAGAATATCTACTATTATATTAATGTTATTAGCTGGTTTTCTTGCTTTAGAATTATCTGATGCCCTTGGAGCATTTCAGATATTACTTCAAATTGGTGCTGGGACAGGATCAATATTTTTAATGAGATGGTTTTGGTGGAGGGTAAATGCTTACAGTGAGATCACGGGTATGGCTGTATCTTTTTTGTTAGCTATATACTTTCAGTGGTTTCATTTTGATATTACTGGATATGAACTTCTTTCATATCAAAAATTATTAATCAGTGTTTTCATCACTACTTCATCTTGGGTTATTGTCACCTTGATGACTAGCCCTTCTGAAAACAAGGTACTTCTTGAGTTTTATTATAAGATAAAACCGTATGGGATTGGTTGGAATGGTTTTTTAAAGAAAAACAATTTAGTAAAATTTGAAAATAATAATGAATCACCGATGAAGGATTTACTATTAATGTTCTTAGGAATTATAACCGTATACTTTGGCTTGTTTGGAACTGGTTACTTGATATATAATGAAATGTTCTTAGGTTCATTTATGATTATAATATCCTTTTTATCTGCTTATATTACAAATTATATTATGTCAAATGACCATAAAGGTTAATTTTATTTTGATTTAAAGATATTTTTCAAAATATTTATCACTAAACCTTTTAGTTTAATANTCGTATAAATNAAAATGCTTATTTTAGCATATTAATTAATAATATTATTAACCAAACGATCAATTATGAATACGTTAAACTTTATTTTAGGAGCGAGTTTACAACCNGGTGATTTTACCGGTTTTACTTTCTTCATAGGATCTGTTTCTATGTTAGCTGCTACTGTGTTCTTTTTAGTACAACACGGTCAAGTTGATAAGAAATTTAAAGATTCAATGCTAGTTGCAGCCTTAATTACTGGTATTGCAGCGGTACATTATTACTATATGAGAGACCAGTGGGCAGAAGGTCTTGGTTCACCAACTGAACTAAGATACGTTGACTGGATTCTAACTGTTCCACTAATGGTAGTAGAGTTTTCTCTATTAACTGGTGTGGGAATGGCCAAGCTTTTTTGGCTTTCAGTGGGTATGCTAGTAACTGGATANTTCGGTGAATCTGGANTAACTGGTGTTGGAAATGCTGAAATCTGGGGTCTTGCTTCAGGANTATGTTATTTCTGGATGGCATACGAAGTAGGTGCGCTTAGNGTATTTGGTGGNGGAATGCCATCAGGAGCTGTAGGTGAGGCATTAGCTAGCGCAAAAGGTAAAATCCCTGCTGCTGGTAAAATGTTACAATGGTTTGTACTAGTTGGATGGGCTATTTATCCTTTAGGATATATGATGGGAACTGACGGATGGTATTCCGGAATGGTTTCAGGTCTTCCATTAGATATGGATATTGTATACAATATAGGTGATGCTATCAATAAAATTGGATTCGGTATGGCTGTTTGGTCAGCTGCTAGAGACTANTTTTTTTAGCTACTAAAAATTAAAAGGTGAGGTTATACTCACCTTTTTTTTTTATATTTTCCTATGATTTCTTCTCATAATGGCTTGATTACATCTAAAATCATAGGTCTTATCTTTTCTTTATCTCTCATTTTTTTTGATGTAGGAGATTCNTATTCTAGCATAATATTTATAATGATTATGCTTTCTATAGGAATTCCNCATGGATCTGTAGATCATATCATTGCTTTTTTAAATCCTGATTCTAGAAGGTTTAGTAGTAAACTACATTTTTTTATAGCGTANATATCNCTCATAATTATTAATGTTATNATATGGGTTTTCTTCCCATTTACAGGNCTTACAATCTTTTTGGTAATATCATGTTATCATTTTGGTGAGACGCAGGTAATAAGNTATAATTCAACAGATAANAGATTATTAAATTTTGTAGTAGGAGCAAATATTTTATTGTCTNTATTTTTAAATAATATTTTTGAGTTACAAGANATATTAGTTGATTTTAANTTCTTTAGTTCNATAGATCTNTCTTCATTTGAAAATACATTTTTTCTCCTTGTATCAGTATCTATTTTAATGATGACAATTGTACACTTTGATATTAAGAAAAAGGTTCCTTTGTATGCTGAGTTAACAATATTATATTTAATTTTTTATCATACTGANATTTTAACCTCATTCTCAATATTCTTCGGTTTCTCACATTCACTACCTATGTTATTAATGGAATATGAGGAGATGAAAGAGAAAAGTTTTTTTAAATTTTATTTAAAAACTCTTCCTTTTACCTTTTTAGCAATAGCTTTTGGACTAGTCTTATATTATTTTAATAATAGCATCTTAACAACTGAAAATCTTATATTATTTGTTTTTATAATTATATCAAGTCTTACCTTACCCCATGTATTTATAATGAAAGATTTTGTAAAAAGTAAATAATAATGGATTTTGATTATGCAATTCTTTTTATGTCAAGAGATTGGATTATAGCAAATTCTCTCTCATTAANATATTTAATTATTTGTCTATTAGTTGGGAAGTATTCTTCAAAAAAAAAATGTAAAACGCTTCGCTGAATATTTTGTTTTCTTATTCATACTGATATATTTTATCTATCATATGCTTCATGTCTATGAAGGAACATGGACATTAAATAAGAGGCTTCCTTTACACTTATGTGGGATTACCTCTGTAATCACTTGTTTTATATTATTTATAGATAAAAAACAGTTTTGGTTTGAATTTTTATTCTATGCTGGAATTTTGGGAGGGTTAAATGCTCTTTATACACCATTAATTGATAATTATACTGGAGTAGATTTTTTCTATTATGANTATTTTTATAGTCATACTTCGATAATAATTCTACCATTATATATGTATTATTATATGGGAATGAACCTTTCAAAATACTCCTGGCTTAAATCTTTTTTATTTATTAATATATTAATGGTNATAATTATGCCAATAGACTTTTTAATTGATGCAAACTATATGTATCTAAAAAATCCTCCTGCAGTTGATCATCCATTAGTTTCAGGTGATTGGCCATATTATTTAGTTAATTTAGAGTTTGTTGTTTTAATTTTAGTTTACTTCACATATTCTCTTTTTAAAACTCCAATATTGAGGAACAAAAAGAGTATTTAATCGTTTTAANTCTATGCGACTAGGATTTTTAAAAGATAATGAGTCTAGAGTTTCAGTTACACCTGTAACACTAAAGAAATATATTGAAGCAAATCATAGTGTGTGTGTTGAAAAAAATGCTGGAGAGNTTTCTGGTTTTTCAGATAAATCCTACAACCATGATAAAATTTTAAGTAGAAAAGACGTAATTAAATCTTCTGATATAATAGTATTAGTTAATTCCTCAAGTATAGAATCTTATAATGNTTTAAAAGGTAAAACAATCATATCAAATTTTANTGTTGAANCTGATAGAGAATTAATTAAACAAAATATCAAAAAAAATAAAATAACTGCTTTTGATCTGTCAATGATTCCTAGAACAACTATAGCTCAGAGTATGGATATTCTTTCATCTATGGCAGGTTTATCTGGTTATAAAGCTGTTATAAAAGCCGCAGAATTATTACCTAAAATTTTCCCTATGACAATTACTGCCGCTGGAAGTATTAAACCAGTTAAAGTTGTTGTTTTGGGAGCAGGAGTTGCTGGACTGCAGGCAATTGCTACAGCTAAGAGGTTAGGTGCTATTGTTGAGGCTTCTGATCCAAGGCAGGCAGCAAGAGAGGAAGTGCTCAGTCTTGGTGCTAAATTTATAGAAGTAAAAGGTGCAGTTGAAGATAAGTCTGCTGGTGGTTATGCAGTAAAGCAATCTAAAGAGTATCTAAAAAAACAGAAAGAAGAAGTATCAAAAAAGATAATTGAAGCTGATGTTGTNATTACAACTGCACAAGTATTTGGTTCAAAATCTCCTATCTTAATTTCAAAAGATATTGTAGAGAAGATGAATAAGGGTTCAGTTATCATTGACCTTGCATCTTCTACTGGAGGAAATTGTGAGCTTACAACAGATTCTAAAATAATTGATCATAATGGTGTCAAGGTTGTAGGGAATTCTTATTTAGCAGCAGAGTTATCACATGATGCAAGTAATTTATACTCTAACAATGTTTATAACTTTATCAATTATATAATTAATGATGATAAAATAATTGATGACACTGATGATATTTTAAAGAATTGCAAAATTTAAATTATGAATGAAATTTTAAATTTTCTTATTTCAAATGAAGTGCTAATATATCTTCTCCTTTTCACTATTCTTCTAGGTTTTGAGGTGATATCTAAAGTACCCTCAGTACTTCATACTCCTCTTATGTCAGGAGCTAATGCCATAAGTGGGATAGTTATTTTAGGTGCAATAATACTAATTAGATCTACTGATCCAGAAAATTATTTCATATTAACTCTTGCATCAACAGCTTTACTAGTTGGTTCTGTTAATGTTTTTGGAGGATTCTTTGTCACAAATAGAATGCTAGAAATGTTTAATAAAAAGAAAAAGAGATAATGGATAAAATCTTATTTTTAATTTCTGCCTTTTTATTAGTTTGGGGTCTAAGACTTCAGAGTGACCCTTCATCTGCAAGTAAAGGAAATAAGCTAGCTGGTATAGGGATGTTACTAGCAATTTTTTCAGCTATCATAATGCCATTAGAGGAGTCTTTTTCTAATTTAATCTGGGTAGTATCACCACTCGTATTATCTGCTATAATTGGTTTTTATATTGCAAAAAATATAAAGATGACATCAATGCCACAGATGGTATCAATATTTAATGGCCTTGGTGGACTGAGTGCTGTTTTATTGTCTTATGCTGAAATTAATAAATGGTTAATTAATCCAGATAGTTACCAGACAGAAGTTGTTTTAGTACTTATAATTAGTTTATTTATTGGATCTGTAGCATTTACAGGCAGCTTATTAGCATTTGCTAAGTTAGATGGATATAAGTGGTCAGAAAGACTTACACTTCCTTTTCAGCATATTATTAATATAATTTTCATCGCTCTTATTATCGTTATTTCATTTTATTTTATTGACGATAACTCGGCTCAATCATACTTATATATTATTATTATACTCTCTTTAATTTATGGTATATTTTTTGTCGCACCAATAGGAGGAGCAGACATGCCAGTGGTGATCTCTTTACTAAACTCATTCACAGGAATAACAGCAGCATTAACGGGTATTATTTTTGGTAATATAGTGATGTTACTTGGTGGAATTTTAGTTGGCGCCGCAGGTACAATCCTAACAATTTTAATGTGTAATGCAATGAATAGATCTCTTTTAAATGTATTAATTGGAGGTTTTTCATCAAGTTCATCTTCTAAGGAAGATAAGGAACAAGGTGATGTTAAAGAAGTATCTGATTCTGATTTTGCAGTACAGTTATTTTATTCAAAACAAGTAATAATAATTCCCGGATATGGACTAGCTGTAGCGCAAGCACAGAAGCTTTGTAAAGAGATACAAGAACTCCTTGAAAATAATGATGTTGAAGTTAAATATGCTATCCATCCAGTTGCTGGAAGGATGCCTGGTCACATGAATGTGCTCTTAGCTGAGGCAGATGTAGATTATTCTAAACTTATTGAGTTAGATCAGGCTAATGAAGAGTTTAAATCTACCGACGTCGCAGTTATAATTGGAGCTAATGATGTAGTAAACCCTGACGCAATTGATGACTCATCAAGTCCTCTTTTCGGTATGCCAATTTTAAAGGTTTGGGAGTCAACTTCTACAGTTGTATTGAAAAGGAGTATGTCAGCTGGTTACGCAGGTGTTCAAAATCCACTATTTTTTAAGGAAAATAATAAAATGTATTTTGGAGATGCTAAAGAAAGTCTTCAAAGATTATCTACAGAGCTTAAAAATCTATAAAAAATTTTTTTTAAATTGAACTCATGTCTAGATGTTCAATTCTTTCTCTTTTTATTTTACTATCTGCTTGTATTAATTCAGAAGATCAGAAACCAAATATTATTCTTTTCTTTTACGATGACCTTGGATATGGAGAATTAGGAGCATATGGTCAGAAAATAATTCAGACTGAAAATATTGATGCACTTTCAAATAATGGACTAAAATTTACAAATTTTTATTCTGGGTCTCCTGTTTGTGCTCCATCACGAAGTATTTTACTTACTGGTATGCATGGAGGTCATACTAAAATTAGAGGTAATCATGAATATGGAAGCAGGGGAGATGTCTGGGATTATTATAAGATGTCAGAGGATCCGAATCTTGAAGGTCAGTATCCTATTGGTAAAGAAACTCTTATTTTTCCAAAGTTACTGAAAGGTACAGGCTATAGTAATGCTATGGTTGGTAAATGGGGACTAGGGCCCCCAAATTCTGAGTCANTACCCACTCAAATGGGTTTTGATTATTTCTACGGTTATAATTGTCAGAGAATGGCTCATAATCTATATCCTCCTCATTTATGGGAGAATGAAGATAGAGACATGTTAGATAATGAGGTTATATCTCCAAAATTGAAACTTCAGCCAGGTCAAGATCCTTATAAAGAAGAAAANTATAATGTATTTAATCAAAATGATTATGCTCCAGATATGATGCATTCTAAAGCTCAAAAATTTATAGAAAATAATAAGGATAATCCCTTCTTCCTTTATTATGCAAGTCCAATACCACATGCCCCCCTGCAGGCACCACAGTATCTTATTGATAAATACAGAAAGATAATTGGAGATGAGGAACCTTATCTTGGAAATGTTGGATATTTTCCTACAAGATACCCTAGAGCAACCTATGCTGCTATGATAGAGTACATTGATATCCAAGTTGGCGAGATAGTTGAACAGCTTAAAAGACTAAAAATTTATGATAATACTATTATNATGATTACTAGTGATAATGGACCAACATATGCTGGAGGAGTTGATTTTGACTATTTTAATAGTACTGGTATATTTCAGAATGACCCTAAAAGAATGAAAGGTTATACATACGAGGGAGGTGTAAGAGTTCCTATGATTGTTTCATGGCCTGAAAGAATTAAAGGTGGTAGAGTCATAAATGACATATCTATTTCCTATGATATTTTTCCTACTATATGTAAGGCGGCAGGTGTAGATGATATTTTTTCTTATAATNATATTGACGGAATAAGCTTGCTAGATATCATGACTGATGAGAGCCAATCTTTAGATCGTGAATATGTATACTGGGAATTTCCATCTTATGGTGGGCAACAAGCAGCTAGAATGGGANCTTACAAAGCTATTCTTAAAGATATTAAGAAAGGAAATAAGAAAATGGAGTTATATAATCTATCAAATGATTTGAAAGAGGAAAATGATATATCATCAGAGAATCCANAAATAGTAAAAAGGTTTGAAGATATTTTTAAAAAGGAACATATAAAATCTGATATTAAAAGATTTGAAATGGGCTATATTGATAATAAAACAACTGAAAAATGAATAAAATAAATAGAAGAAATTTTATTAAAAAAACATCACTATCAGGAGCTGCTATAGCAACTGCATCTGCTTTATCTTCATCCGAATATAAGGATAGAGATAAAATGTCTCAGTATATGGGAGATTTTGCTGAAACAAAGCTTGATAAAGTTAAGGTTGCCTTTGTAGGTGTTGGAGCTAGAGGAACTGGTCATGCAAAACAATTTGCTTCTATNAAAGGAACTGAGGTTGTTGCTATCTGTGATTTATATAANGATCTNGCTGAAAGATCTAAAAAACTATGTCTAGAAGTAGATAATCAAAGACACAAGAATATAAAATTGTACCATAGTGGAGAAAATGATTGGATAAAAATGATCGAAGATACAAGACCTGATGCCGTATTTATTTCCACAAATTGGGATAATCATGCACCAATGGTAATAAAGGCTATGGAATTAGGATCTCATGCTTTTGTCGAAGTTCCTATGGCTACTAATTTGAAAGACCTTTGGGATATTGTAGATACATCTGAAAAAACTAGGAAGCATTGTATGATGATGGAAAATGTAAATTATGGTCGCGATGAGCTTATGTTTTTAAATATGTGTAGAAAAGGGTATATAGGTGATTTTCTTCATGCAGAGGCAGCATATATTCATGAGCTGAGATTCCAGATGGAAGAGCAGGAGAGAGGAACAGGTTCATGGAGAACCCATCATTATGCTAAAAGTAGAGGTAATCTCTATCCAACTCATGGTTTAGGTCCAGTAGCACAGTATATGAATCTAGGAAGGGGAGATGATAACTTTAAATCATTAGTATCTTATTCAACTCCTGGATTAGGTAGAAAGTTATATGCAGAGAAGAATTATTCTTCCGACCATAAGTGGAATAAATTAGAGTATAATAACGGAGATTTGAATACTTCTATACTAAAGACTACCCTAGGAAGAACTGTTATGGTCCAATGGGATGAGACAAGTCCAAGACCATATTCTAGACATAATCTTATACAAGGNACAAAAGGNATTTTAGCTGGATTTCCAACTAGAGTTGCATTAGAAGGTGGTGTTGAAGGTATAACTAAAAATCACCATTCTTGGGCACAGGGAGATGATATAAAAAAATTATATGAAAAATACGACCATCCACTATACAAGAGAGTAGGAGAAGAAGCAAGGAGAATGGGTGGACACGGTGGAATGGATTTTATAATGAGATATAGAATAATAGAATGCCTAAGACAAGGGAAACCTCTTGATCAAAATGTTTANGAGGGATGTTTTTGGAGTGCAGTGACTCCTCTTAGTGCTGATTCAATTATTAATGATGGTGCTCCACAGAAATTCCCTGATTTTACAAGAGGAAATTGGAAATCAACAAATAAATTAGAGGTAATATCTTAGTTATTACCTCCAATTATAATTGGTGAATTCATATTATCTAACTCAACTTTTAAGTTTGGCATCTCAGAAATAATAGTATTAAGTTCAACATCTAACTTGTTTAACATGCTATTAGCAATCGATAAACTTTGTTTATGTTGTCCTGTAGGACCATATGTTGAGCTTAGACCTCTATATGCATTTCCTATATAACTACTTACCGTAGGATCATTTTTAACACCAACTTCTGACTTAGCTGAATTCCCATAAACTTTTTTAGACATTTGGTTTAATGTCTCTTCAATTACAAAAAGTCTACTGCTTAATTCATTATTTGTGCTATTTGATCTGCTTAATGAAAGTCTCATTGCCTTAACCATGTTCATATTCTCATTTAATCTATCAGAGAATTGAGCTTGTCTATTTTGTAATTGAATCACGTTTTCTGCATGATTACTATATTCTGCGTAACCCATTCCTGGTAGAGTTCCTCTCTGTAGATCAACCACATTGAATTCAATAGGGTCATCTATATCAGATGATGAGCCCTGTTCTTCTTTGGTAAGGGTTGCAGTATACTGACCCGGAGATGCTAACTGACCTGAGTTATACCAACCTCTTCCTCCACCTCTTCCAGATGAAATTCTATCTGGATTAATAGCTGAAGAACTAGAATGTCTTAAATTCCATGCTACTCTATTTAATCCCTTTGATTTAGNAGCATTAATTTTATTAATTATATTTCCTTCAAGATCTTTAATNACAATATATAATTTAGTTCCTTCTTCTCTAGATTCTTTTTCTAGGTCATCCCAATCAATTTTTGGTATTTGCTGACCTTTTTTAATCATCTCTTTTTCTTTTTTAACTCTTGACCCTTTCATTGAAGGATAAGACTTAGATAGATGATAAGTAAATACAGCACCAAATTCGGGATTATCTGCAAAGTAATAATCTGCTCCAGTATTTCCTATCGTACTTTTTGGTATGTACCATAAAGCATCTCTTGTATTAAATAATGCACCTTCTTTAGCAAGGTTTTCTGAAGTCATCTCTCTTAATGAAGAGTAATCATCTAGTACATAAAATCCTCTTCCAAATGATGCAGCAACTAAATCATTTTCTCTCTTTTGAATGGTAATATCTCTAAAAGAAATGGTTGGTGCTCCTGGAACTTTATTCCATTTTTTACCACCATCTAAGGTGACATATATTGCCGTCTCAGTAGCACAGAACATCAAGTCTTTAGCCACATGATCTTGAACTAATCTCCATACAAGGTTTCTTTTAGGAAGATTACTTGAAATAGAAGTCCATGTATCTCCTAAATCTGTACTCTTAAATAAATAAGGATTAAAGTCTCCTTCTTTATGATTATCTAATGAAACGTAGACAGTATTTTCATCAAAATTATCTGCTTTAATATCATTCACAAATGTTCTTGCTGGTAACCCGAGTCTAGTCACCGGAATTTTTTTCCAACTTTCACCACCATTTGTAGTCACCTGAATTATTCCATCATCTGTTCCAGCATANATAACTCCCTCTCTTACTGGAGATTCNGATACTGATGTTATGGTATTATAATTTGACATTGCTTTCACATCCCAGGCATTATCCCATCCGTGTCTTCTTCCCATTATAGGTAGGTCTAATCTTTCCTCATCTCTAGTTAAATCACCAGATATTGGCTCCCAACTGTCACCTCTATTTTCTGATTTCCAGACTCTATGAGAAGCAAAGTATAACCTCTCTGGCTTGTGAGGACTAACTAGAATAGGAGAGTCCCAGTTCCATCTTTCATATTTTTCTCCTTCTCTTGGCTGAGGTTGAATTAGAACAGTCTCACCTGTCTTAAGATCTACCCTGTGTAACACACCTTGTTGAAATTCACCATAAACTATATCATTATATACAGGGTCAGTTGCAGTCTGGTGNCCATCAGCACCTAATATCTTATACCAGTGAGCATTTCTTATACCTTGCCTTTCATCTGTCCTTGAAGGCCCACCTGCAGATCCATTATCCTGAGTACCTCCAAAGATGTGGTAGAATGGGTATGCATTATTTACAGCAACCTTATAAAATTGTGTTATTGGAAGATTTTTATGNTATTTCCAAGTCTCAGCTAGATCGAAAGACTCGTAAATTCCTGCATCTGTTCCCACTAGTAGATAATTTGGATCATCTGCTCTGAAAGCTATAGAGTGGTTGTCTGAATGTTTATCTCTTTCTCTTAACTGATTAAATGTTTTTCCTCCATCTTCTGAAGTTAAAATTCTCACATTCATTAGATATAACCTATCAAATTTATGAGGACTTGCATATAATTCTTGATAGTAATGTGGTCCTGTTGCTCCTGATACAGTATTTGACATTTTCTTCCATGAAGAACCTCTATCAATAGACTTATAAACNCCACCTTTAGTTCTATTTAATTCAATAGCNGCATAAATTACATCAGGTTTTTGCGGAGATANAGCCATACCAATTTTTCCCATATTTGAACCTGGTAATCCTGATTTAAGCTTTGTCCATGTTTCGCCTCCATCCTCAGATCTATGAAGACCAGATTCTGGTCCACCACCCATGAGAGCGGCAACAGTTCTATGTCTTTGCCATGTTGCAGCATATAGTCTGTCAGGATTTCTAGGGTCTATAAGGATATCGGTNACTCCAGTCCATTCATCACCTCCTAAAACTTTTTTCCAGTTATCTCCTCCGTTAGTAGTCTTATATAATCCTCTCTCACCTCCTGAACTCCATAATGGACCTTGAGATGCTACCCAAACTACATCTGAGTTATTTGGGTGAACAATTATCTTAGATATGTGTTCAGAATTCTTGAGACCCATATTTTTCCAAGATTTTCCACCATTCTCACTTTTATATACTCCATCACCATAGGCAACGTGTCTACCACCTACATTTTCTCCAGTNCCCAACCATAAAACAGAGTGGTCATTAGGATCTATTGTTATACATCCNGTAGAGTATGTTGACTCATTATCAAAAATAGGTTTGTAAGTTGTCCCTGAATTCTCAGTTTTCCATACACCACTTGACCCTGTGGCAACGTACCAGACGTTATCATTTTCTGGATGTACTGCAATATCTGCAATTCTTCCAGATAAAAATGCTGGACCAACATTTCTTAATTTAAGTGCTGATAAAGATAATTTACTTTCTTTATTAGGCTGAGAGTTGTTTTGTGTTCCTTTTCTTCTTTGAGAGAATACATCAATAAATATTAAAGAAACGAGACTAAATAATAGAATTTTTTTCATGGTTTTGGGTTTTAATTACTAAACTAATCTATATATAAAATTTTTTTTTTTAATAAACTTATCATATTTTTTTATAAATTAAAAGATGGAATTATTAGAAGGTAATGGAATATTAAGTGTCTTTCAAGCTGTTATTGGCCTATCTGTGCTCAGAGTTTGGTTACTTAATTTTAACAAACCCACAAAGTGGAGAGCTGGAAATGCAATATCTATGAGAGAAGAGTTCGAAGTATATGGTTTACCAGATTGGACTCTCTATATGGTTGGTTTTCTTAAAGTAGCTTTTTCTGTCGGTTTATTAGCTGGAATTTGGCTTCCAGAATTAGTTGTTACTTCTGCTGCTGGAATTGCTTTTTTTATGTTTTTTGCTATTTTGATGCATATTAGAGTAAAAGATCCTATAGTTAAGTCTATACCTGCAATAACTTTTTTGACATTATCGATATTAATTATACTTCTCTTTGAATAATTCAAAATACTTATTTTTAATTATCATTTTTTCTTGTACTAATACAAAAAAAATTGATTTAAACTCTGATTTATTTTCTTCTAAATCATCTGAATCATTTCTTCAAAGCTCCGGAGAAGATTTATATATCTCTTGGACTGAACAAAAATTAGATTCTAATTATTTATATAATAGTAGATTTAATGGAAAATCTTGGGGAAAGAAAGAATTAATTACAAAAGGTAAGGACTGGTTTGTTAATTGGGCAGATTTTCCTTCAATTTCCCATAATAATATATCAAATACATTCTTTTCATTTAATCTTCAAAAAAGTTCAGAAGAGACTTTTTCTTATGATGTAAACTATTTTTTTAAGGCAAAAGAATGGGTTGATATGAAAAAAATTCATAGTGATAATACTTTTACAGAACATGGTTTTGTTTCTGTAACTCCNTATGAAGAAGGTTTTATAGCNAGTTGGTTGGATGGTAGAAATACTGTTCCTTCTTCGGATGGTCATGCTAAGGGTGCAATGACCTTAAGATCAGCTGAGATAGATAAGGAAGGTAAAATAATAAATGAGAGACAAGTAGATAATATGGTATGTGATTGTTGTCAAACCTCAATGACTGTCGCTGGTGGAATTCCATTATTAGTTTATAGAGATAGGTCACCGGAAGAAACAAGAGATATTTATGTTTCTAGATATATAAACTCACAGTGGACNGAACCAATTTCTNTNCATGANGATNGNTGGNNNATAAATGGTTGCCCTGTAAATGGNCCNAATATTGATTCTTTTGATGANAAAGTAGTTATTTCTTGGTTTTCAGCATCTAATGGAATACCAAAAGTTAANNTNAAATTNTCAANTAATAAGGGACAATCATTTGGNANNAAGATANTNGTTGACAATATTNATAATAAACCAATGGGAAGAGTAGATGTTGAATTCATNAATAAAGATGAAATAATNGTTAGCTGGTTATCTGTAGTTGATGGAGAAGGNAAACTTTTAATGAGAAANNTAAATTCAATGGGTACATTAGGTGAGATCCATACAATTACTGAGGTTTCTACAGAAAGGTCTACTGGATTTCCACAAATTGAAAAGTGGGAAGATAATATATTTCTTTCTTGGACCGATATAAGTGGTGAGGACAAGAGAGTAAAGACATCAATGATTCCAGTTTCTTCTCTTTAAAAATTAAGAGAAAAATTATCTAGGTAATAATTTCCCTTATTAAACTTAAATAGAATTGATTTAAAATCTTTATTTTCTAAATCAATANAATAAGTTGAAAAATTAATGTCATTTCTTTTCTTAAACCTTNCTTCTGTCAAGTAATTAANCTTTAAATTGTTAAGATCTATTTTGGTATTAAATAATTTTAATTTTTTTGAACCAATAACCTTACTGTTTTTATCAATAAAGCTTATCTCTAATTTNGCAGTATCTTGTTNGTTTGAGACATCAAAAGAAAGAAAATTATAATAATATACATTTGTATCATCAAGTATATCAATAATGAATTCACTTGAGTCGGATACATTTATCTTTANAGCTGAATTNTGCTGATTTTTTCCTCCTCTAAATTTTAATTNATCAAGTTTAATTTTAGAAATATCACTGAATTCTAATTTAGCATTTTTATTGAATGAAAGCTCATCTCCCTCAAAGTCAAATAATACTTTTGAACCACCAACTTTTGATCTAGAAATAATTTTTTTTGATATGTTTTCTTGTAAAGTATAGTTTTNAGATTTTTTTAATATTTCTAGAGATTTAGGATTTCCTNTGAGTGTGTATTCTAAAAAGTTATAGACATANTTCTTTAAAATTTTTCTTTGTAGCCAACCAGGTAAAATATTTGAGTTGTTTACAAGTAATTTTCCGGGAAAACCAAAATCATGTTGTCCCCACGAAGTGTTAAATTGNGAGTGATTTGCTCCCTCAANAAGAATATTNAANTCAGAAAATGAGNTACTTTCATTATCAATTCTATTTGCTTGTCTTATNCCAAANAAACTATCTTCATCACTNTCCATACTCCCCTGAATACTTAAATAGTTAATATTTTTAAGTTTGTAGTTCCTAAAGTATCNNTAATCAGTAGGAGCTAAAGTTATTATCCCTTTAATANTGAAATTATAATCAAATAAGACATTTCCATTATCTGGNTATGTTTGAANGTTATTAAATTTTGCGGCAATATTTACAGCTTCTCCACCTCTTGAGTGACCCATTANAATTATATTTTCAAAATCTATTTTATTAAATAGAGCTGAAGAGGAGTCACTATTTAATTTTTTAAGATAACTTAGATTTTCAAGAAAATGCCATGCTCTAGTGGTCATTTCCTTACCTCTAAAATCACCTGTCCATGAGCCATTTAAAAAATTTTGATCTAAAGAATTAAATATAAAACCATGTTGGGATAAGTACTCACCTATATAATCATACCCATCGTCAGAATGTTCTTGCATAGAGTGATTCCCATGTATTATTGAAATAATTGGAAATTTTCC